>JAIPJH010000099.1 GCA_021734245.1 Candidatus Cloacimonadota bacterium
TTTAATTCATTCAGCATCAATCCGTTTAGAACCTGTTCAAATTGACCTTTCATGGGAAGTGCCAGATAAGGTTTTTTCAGGAAGAAAGATTCGGTCATCAAAGTGAATCCAGCTGTAGCAATAACACCTTTGCAACCTGCCAGATCATTTAGAAATACACTTTTACTGAAAGGTCGAAAAACCAGGTTGCCTTCCTTGATATCTTTGTTGTAACCATAAACGTAGAATTTTTCCCGGTTATATTTTCTCAGATGATCGATTAAGGTTTCAAATCCCGCTGTTACATAAACCAGAATATAATCATTTGCCGAAGCTTTCAGATCCAGAACCTTTTTGCGTAGAATTGGCGGAAACAGAAAAGTTCGATCATTGCGTTTTTTGCCGAAATAAAAGGTGGTGATCAGAGAAACACAAGGTCGCGGGATCATAGCTCGAACCAGGTTTTCGATAAAAATTGCATCAGCTTTCCATTCCAGAGGGCAGGGAAAATCCATATAACGCAGGCGGTGCTGATTATCGATCGTGATAAGAGGAACATCCAATTCATTTGCCAGATAAGCTGTCATTGGTTCAAAATCCGTAATAACTGCGTCAGGTTGGAAATCTTTAAAATACTTCTTTTTCAAGATATTGATAGATTCGTAGCGATCAAAAATTGTGGAAAAATTCTGGGTAAAAGTTTTGGTGATTGAAACTTTGTTATCTTTACTCACAATGGAAAAACCTTCAATCTCCATTACTTCATAATCATCTTTAAGATTGCGGTAACCACGGTCATAACTGGCAACCTTAACCTGATGTCCCTGTGAGGTTAAATGCGAGATCATCTCACGAGATCGTGAAGAATGACCTGAACCTTCTCCTGATAATCCATAAACGATTTTAGCCATGCCGCAGTCTTGAAAAATTGTATGTTTGATGTCAAGTTTGAATTGGATAAAGAAAATTATTTTGACGATAAATTAAAAAAGTTTAGACAAATTTTCCGGTTTTTGTGTCTTATTAAATAGAGAGGAAAAAGATGAAGCGGAAAGATGTGCAGTTGATCGAAGATTATAGAAGTGGAAATCTGGATGCCTTCAATATATTTTACAACAGATATAAAGATGTACTTTACACATTTCTGTATAATCGCAGCAGAAAGGATGCTAACGATCTTTTCCAGGAAACTTTCAAAAAATTTATCGATGCAGTTTCCAAGCGAAAAATTAATAATCCCAAATCTTATCTTTTTCAGATTGGAATAAATTTAGTTCGCAAGCAGAGCAGGAAAGCAAAAGTGATCTCTTTAAGCGATGAATTTGACCTTCCAGATGAAAATGAAGAAAAAGAAGAGATCGTGAATGAAAAGGACTTGCAGCTTTCACTGGCAAAACTGGCAGATAAGAAGCCATTGTTCTACGATGTTCTCAATCTGCATATTTTCGGGAAGATGACGTTTGCCGAAATCGGCAAGATCATTCAAGAAAGCAGCAATACGATCGCATCGCGCTATCGTTATGCTATTCATTATCTGAAGCAATATCTGCAGGAAGAAGCCGACTTGAAGCAGGAGGTAAATTATGTTCAAAGATGAAATCTATAAAAAAGGCATGCTGCAAGCACCAGAAGATCAGGAGATCGATCTTTTATTGTATGCTGCAGAAAAAGTTCAACCGGAAGCAGAAAATGAAGCATGGGAAGACTATCTTAAATGGCTGCCTTTTGCCGAGTTGATGCTGCTGATAAAAGATTGGATGGAAGGTTATAAAATCAGCGTTCGACCGATAATGAAAATATAAAATTCCCATA
The DNA here is from genome assembly GCA_021734245.1 of Candidatus Cloacimonadota bacterium. Classification (NCBI taxonomy): domain Bacteria; kingdom Pseudomonadati; phylum Candidatus Cloacimonadota; species Candidatus Cloacimonadota bacterium. The sequence goes on from JAIPJH010000099.1 coordinate 1,792, forward strand.
TTTGGGAGATAGATTTTAGGAGGAAATTATGAAATGCAAACACAAGAAATGGATACCGCTAGCTATTTTGTTTGGCATTGGAGCAGCGTTTCTGTTTGGCTGGATCGTCCAATTGCTCTGGAATGCTACGATCACACAAATCTTCAACGTGAATTCCATAACTTACTGGCAGGCAGTGATGCTGCTGATCTTGTTCAAGATCCTGTTCAGCTCTCATTATAATGTTAACAAGGAAAAGCACAAAAAAGTGCAGCATCCGCAGCCGGAATATATTCGTGAAAAATTGGAAGAAGAAGCTGAAGAGGAATCCCCGGAAAGAAAAGTTTAGCACTTTGCTAAAACTGTCAGGTTTAAAATTACTTTCCCACATCTTCTTTCGATAATTCTCGGGGGAGAGGTGGGAAAGTTTTTACCTAATGTAAAATAGTCAGACCATTTTTACGGCATAGTGTAAAAAAAGTTTGACTATTTTCACGTGGATATGTAAAAAAAGTTTGACTATTGTTACAATATGATTATACTTTGTTTCTATGAGAGGTGAGTTATGCAATACTATCATAGATTAATCGAGACGGAAATTAAAAAACAATTAGCTAAGCCGGAAGCGATTTTTATTTTAGGAGCCAGACAAGTAGGTAAAACCTCATTGATGAAGCATTTGATGAGTGAATTAACACCAGAAGAAATATTATATATGGATTTGGAAAATCCAGAAAACTTAACTCTGATTAATGCTGGGATCAATGAATTTTTAAATTTTTTGCAGTATAAAAATTCCAAACATGAGAATAAAAAATATATTTTTATCGATGAAATTCAATATGCTGCTGATTTCTCAAGTTTGATCAAATACATGGTTGATCACTATTCAGACAAATATAAATTTATTCTCAGTGGATCATCCTCTCTGCAGATCAGAAAGCAATTTCAAGAATCTTTAGTTGGCAGGAAAATAATTTTCGAGTTATATCCGCTAAATTTTACTGAATTCTGCCGTTTCAAAGAGGAAGATCATATTGCAGACATTTTAATTGGTATTGATTCATTTAAATTGGCAACAGATCCTTTACGTTTTGCCAGGAACAAGGTTCAAAATATCTGGCAGGAATTTCTTATTTTCGGAGGTTTTCCTAAAGCAGTCCTGCAAAATGAAAAAAAAGATAAAATCAGAGTTTTGCAAGATATAGTTAACTCATACATATTTAAAGACATCAGGCATATATTCAATTTAGAAAAAGTAGATCAATTTAATCATCTCATCAAACTTCTGGCTGTGTTTACCGGCAAGCAGTTGAATTTTTCGCAACTGGCAACAGAATCAAGATTACACAAACAATCTTTAGAACATTATATCAATGCTCTTGAATCAGGTTATATAATTAAACTTATAAAACCATTTCATAGAAATCTTTCTTCTGAATTAAGAAAAACACCTAAGTGCTATTTTATTGATAATGGCTTACGCAATTGTTTGATCAATAATTTTACCGACACTGAATTTAGAACTGATAGAGGTGAGATTTTGGAAAATTATATTTTCTCACAACTCATCAAGAGAACTGATATCAATACAAAGTTGAATTATTGGCGGACAAAAAATAAACAGGAAATTGATTTCATCTGGCAGAAAGAGAATCAGCTTTTCGCCTTGGAATCAAAATGGAATCAGATCGCTGGTAAAAACTTGAAAAAATTTGTTAGTTCCTACAAGCAAGCAGAAACTTTTACAATTTCATTTTCACAGGAATTAGATATGGAAAAACATATTATACCGGGATATTTGATTTAGTATTTTTTGATTAAATATTTTCTATTTCAAAAGCAAACACTTCTTTGTCTGCTCAAAATTGCCAGCTTTTAATTTGTAAAAATATATACCCGATGCAACGGGTTGGTTGTTGTTGTCATCTCCTTTCCAAACAACGGAATAACTATTTGGTGTGCCACATACTTCGACAAGCTCAGTATGACGGAATTCTTTTATCTGCTGTCCTTTCAGATTATAAATTGTAATTTCTGCATTATCAATTTGTCTGAAGTCTGAAATCTGAAATCTGATTTCTGTGGTTGGATTGAAGGGATTGGGGAAGTTGGTTAATCCACAAATGGGATGCGATGGAATAATCTCATCTGGACTTGTTTCTACAATTAGATCACATAAAAATGGATATCCATCATTCTGGGAAGTTTCAATATTCCAAATATCTTCCATACCAATATCGTCGTAGGGATTACCTACAAAATCCCAAGGTTCATCCAAACCTGTTGTTACAAGCGAAGTGTAAGTTGCTACATCTTTCATTTCGATAGTTGTTTTCCCAGTTCCACCAGCACTGATAGTGATTCCGGAAATCTCAATATCCCAGAAAGAATTTGTAGTAATTCCACCATAATTGTCACAACCGACCAGACCACCAATATAATCACCAGATCCATTTATAGAACTTACGCTAAAGCATTTATCAATATAGGAATTGTGGGTCGATGAACCTCCGCAATATCCTACCAGACCACCCACGCTGTCAAATCCTGAAACATTTCCAAAACTGAAACAATTTGAAATAGTTGAACTCCATTGATTATAACCAACTAAAACACCAGCTCTTGAGCCATTCACATTCGCAGTGCTGTAACTCTTGGTGAGTGAAGCATCCATGTGATTATGACCAATCAATCCTCCTATACTGTTTTCTCCATTCACATTACCAGAACTGTAGCAGTTTGTTACGAATGAAGTTTGAGATCTTCCTGCCAAACCACCACAATAATCAGTACCTGTAACGTTTACATTTGTAACTCCCAGATTTTTAACAGTAGCGTTCAACAAAAAACCAAATAAACCTTGAAACCAGGTATCGGGTTGATATACTAAAATTTCATCAATAATGTGATTTTGACCATCATAAACTCCGTTAAAACTTTCATCATATTCCTTGCCAATTGCAGAAAATCCGGCACCTTCAAACCAGTTGTGAGTTGCAGATGCATCAATGTCGGCAGTTTGAACATAATGTTTGTCCCAATGTTCGGGATGGTAAGTTAGCCAGACCAAATTACCCAGAGTATTAATCAGATAAGGATCATCTTCTGTTCCATTTCCTTCTGGTAAAATATTTGGTATCACAATTATATAATCGGTTTTACCAGAAAAGGAAAAATTGCTTTGATCTTCTATAGTTAACGAAATTGAATAAGTTCCAGTTTCATCATAACACCAGAATGGATTTTGTTCGTAAGAATCTATAGTCCCATCATTATGAAAATCCCAATTCCAACTGGTTGGATTTCCGGTTGAAAGATCATAAAAATGAACTACTGAATTTTGATCCGTACACACAACATCTGTGGTAAAATATGCTGCAAGAGGAGATGAAAATTCCTGCCAGCTCAAAAAAGGATAGTAGTCATTATTTATTCCATCCATATTCCAATAATCATTATTGGCGATATCTGGCGGTGGATTATCGACGAAATCCCAGCCAGAATCAACATAAGTTGAAAGCTGCTGCATTTCAGTAGTCGTTAATCCAATTCCACCTCCGCTGCTGGTTGTTTGTCCTGAAGTTTCAACATTCCAGAATGAATTTTCGATATTGGAATTGTAACACCAGCCGATCAAACCACCAAATCTTGAATTTGCCGTCACGGTTCCAATGCTGTAACAATTTTTAATTTGGGAATATCCATTTTGGCCAGTTAAACCACCAACACAATCGTCTCCAATAACATTGGCAAAACTAAAACAATTGGTTATTATTGTATCAAAAAAGTTTGCACCAAGCAATCCACCAACTTGAAAACTTCCTTCGATAACTCCACTAGTATAACAAGAATTCAAATCGGTAAAATTATTCCATCCAGCTATTCCACCGACAGCATAATTACCTGTTATTGTACCAATGCAAGAGCAGAAACTTATTTCTGCATGAGGATTATAACCTGTTAAACCGCCAACATAATCACGACCAGTAATCGCAATATCAAACAAACTTAATCTTTTTATTTCTGCATCAGAAACATAACCGAAAAAACCTTGATAATCTGAATCCGGACGGTTTATATTTAAATTTAAAATTTTATGTTCTTCTCCATCATAGCTACCTGTGAAAAATATCGTTTCATTTCCAATTGGAATAAAGCCTTCATTGTTGTTCCAATTTTGTGTATCGGACGCATCAATATCAGCAATTTGCACAAAATTACAACCCCAGGAATCGGAGTTCGTACTTATCCATAAAAGGTTGTCTAAAATTTCCACTTGATAAGGATCTGCTTCTGTTCCAGAGCCAATGGGTTGGACTCCATCGGCAAATAAGTTGATAAACCAGCAAAAAACAATTGGAATTATTAGAAAAATTTTCACATAACTTCCTTTATTTCAAAAGCAAACACTTCTTTGTCTGCTCAAAATTGCCAGCTTTTAATTTGTAAAAATATATTCCCGATGCAACGGGTTGGTTGTTGTCGTCATCTCCTTTCCAGATAACGGAATAACTATTTGGGCTGCCACATCCTTCGACTTCGCTCAGGATGACAGGCAGAGTTTTCATTTTTTGTCCTTTTAGATTGTAAATTTCGATGGTCGCAAAGGCAGAGCTTTGCGTTACGCTGAATCTGATTTCGGTGGTTGGATTAAAAGGATTGGGGAAGTTACCGATTAATTCTGTTTGAATTTCTGGAAGCTCGTTTGCAGAATTAGGACCTATAATTTCCAGAGGTTCAGAATGATCAGATTCAAAACCGCCTGTGAATTCTGCTGTAATAGTTAATTGGTGCGTTCCCGGTTCCAGAAGACTTGGATCAAGCAGATAAAAAGTAGATGAAGTTTGCCCAAAGAATTCAGCATCAATATAAAGATTGAAATCTTCAAAATTTCTCAAATCGTCATCAAACATCCATTCTATTAGAATGTTTGGATAGTTCACAGTAGCTGATAAATCATAGGGAATTGGAAAAGTGATATCAACCGTTTGAATATTTGAAATAACTGTATTGCCGCCATCATAAACTCGCGCGATCTGGTAATCGTATAATCCCTGATCAAGGCTTTCATCAAGATAGTTTTCTGCGACAGGATCTTCGATATATTCGATCAGATCATCATTCCGATAAACATTATAACCAAGCAGCCAGCGAGAATTATCCGTTGTTAAATTCACAACTCCTTCAATTATCCAGTTAAAATCGAGTACTCCAGCCATGTTAGGCAATAAATCCCAATTATCGTAATTACCTACCCATGCTCCTTTATCTGGAACCATCGGTCCGGCATCTACAGCAGCGGGATGATCTGATGCATATATAAATTCATAGCCCAACCAATATTCATTCCCTTCTAATAGTGGAATTGGTTCATCCAATGTATAATACATCATTTCCCCCGAAATTACAGTTCCGGTAATATCTTCACAATAGATCTCGGTGCCTGGATCTCCATAACAACCGCCTTCATATACTTTTAAGAAAACCTGATTGTAAGAAGTGCTGTACAAAGTTATATTAACTCCAACCAGCTCACCAACTCCATAAAAATCCTGCAATTCAACTGCATCGAATCTGGCTGCACATTCAAATTCATGTGGTCCGCCAATACCATTGTAATCATAACCATTGTGATGAGAAATCGTTTGACCCGAACTGGGTGAAGCCCAATTCAAAAATACATTATTATAATTCTGGATTTCTGCTGTGAATTGTGGAGGAGGTGGTAATTGATGATGGCTTTTGTTTATAATAATTCCATTATTTCCCACAGCATAACCATGGTCATAACCCGTAATTATTATATCATTAAGATTTTCAGTTGTGCTGGATGAATGTAAAGCCCAGGAAGTTCCACCATTACTTGTTTCGTATAGAATTCCATTTTCGCCGACAACGCAGCCAAAGCTGCCATCAAAATCTACCCCATTAAATGGTGTATCGAAGTGTTCAGTCGTCCAGTTATAAAGATCGGATGTTGTGGAAATGCAGCCAAAGCCATCCCACCTGCGCCCGACTGCAATTCCATGTGTGGGATCAAAAAAATAACCATCGAAAAGTTTTCCTTCGTACATCACAGCACCTTGCTGAAAATAGAAATTATAAAAGCTGAAACTTGCTCCATTATTGGTTGAACGACCGACAAAAGGTTGAAAGATAGAATTGGAGCCGAAAACAAAAGCTGTGTTGTCATCCAAGATCTGCGCACCTTCAAAACCTCCGCCCATAAAACCGGTTTGTACGGTTGACCAGGTTTCTCCAAAATCATCCGTCCATAAAATCGTTTGATCCATTCCTCCGATCACACCATAACCTGATTCGTTGATATCTACTGAAAGCAAACTGCTGGTAACGCCACAATTAATTGCAGTCCAGGTTTCCCCGCTATCTGCACTGCGTAAAATCGTCGCAGCATCACCGACAGCAATAGCACAAGAACTGTTTAAAAAGCAGATATCATTAAGATCAACTGTTGTTCCCGAATCAATTTGATTCCAATATAAAGCTGGATCATAAGATTGAAAGATTGTTCCATTGTCACCAACAACAATACATCCTTCATAAAGAGCATAATCAATTGCATTCAGATTTTCGTTGGTTCCAATATTAGCTCCATCCCAATAGGTTTGAGCTGCTAAAATTGTTGGGAATATTATAAATATGAAAACAAAAAAGATAGCAGAAAATTTAAAGCTATTAACTTTCATCAATCCTCCTAATTAAAGTCGATTGCTCCAAAACCAAAATTACTTTTCATTTATTTATTTTAAATAAAATTAAGTCAAATATTTTTCACTAAAATTGGTATTTAAAGTAAATTATAATTAAATAAACTTTTGCAATCATTCCAAATTTTTACAAATATAATCATGCATGCCCCGAAAAATTTGGAAGGTATAAACCTAATCTATTGTAATAAATGAAATTGTTGCTATTTTACCCATCCAAAACCTTATCCAGCAAAGCCCACGAATTCATTCGTGGGAATCTTGATACCAGAAATATATCGGACAACGGTTTCAACCGTTTGCACAAATAATAAACCATTGAAATAGTTACTATAAAAGGCTTTGTTTGCTTTTCCCATGAATAACCTAGTGAAATTGAATTGATTTCACAGGTTAAAAATTCATGGGCTTGAAAAAAATGAAATTATTGTTTTTTTTTGTTGCTTACTGGAAAATAAATATTTTTCGGGGGATGCGTGTTACAAATATAATCACTTGACACTAAACAAGTATAATCTTGATTATTGAACTTACATTGAATGATGTGTTGAATGATCGAAAAGATGGGGTTGGAATGAGTAGATTATTTGTAATTGTATTTTGTATATTTTTTTTCACAGTAAAAGCAGCAGAAATTGAAGATTTTATAGCTGAAAACTACTCCAAACAAGACTTGCAAAATACTCCCAGATCAGATTTTTTCGAAAATAATTCAATCATTATCTGGGGAACGAATTCCGAAGATGAAGACGAGCTGGAAGTAAATGAAATGATCGCCTACAACGTGGTGGATTTCCGCATCAAACGCTGGATTCATTATCCTGAAAATGTAGCTGAAATCCTGGAAGATAAAGAAGTTACGATTGATCATCTGAAAAAATACAATTTAATTTTAGTGGGATCACCAAGCTCAAATTCAATTTTACAGGCATTTTCGGAATTACTTCCTATTGAAATTACAGAAGATAAAATTTTTATTGGGAAGGAAACTTTTGAAGGCGATGAAGTCGGAATTATGTATCGCTACCCAAACCCAGTTAACCCGCAGCGACAACTTTGGATCGTTTCCGCTCCCAGCTACGAAGCTCTGCGTTTTATTCCGCAAATTCAGGAATACTGCGTTTATTCACTTACCGATTATAATCCCATGGCGGATCGTTTTCTGGAACTGGCCTTGGGAAATTTTGCTGCCAACTGGCAGGTTGGCAAAGTTGATCTGGTCGATAATGAAGTTGTCGATTCCGGTGAAAATGATATTCCAGAATATGAGCCACCGACATCATTTCCTCCGCCGGATTGGTGCACAGATGGCGTGATGTACGAAATTTTCGTGCGCAGTTTTGCCGACAGCGATGGTGATGGAATCGGCGATCTGCAGGGAATTATAAATAAATTGGATTACCTGAATGATGGCGATCCTGATACAGATTCCGATCTGGGAATTGAAACCATCTGGCTGATGCCGATCTTCTCCTCTCCCAGCTATCATTGTTATGATGTAAGTGATTATTACAAGATCAATGCCGATTACGGCACAAATGAAGATTTTCAGCAGCTTCTGCAGGAAGCCCACAGAAGGGGAATCCGCATCGTTACCGATCTGATACTCAATCACTGCTCCAATCAGCATCCTTTCTTTCTGGATGCGTTTGACAATCCCGACTCCAAATATGATGACTGGTTTTTCTTTACCAATCCTTCCAATACAAGAGCCCATAACTGGCAGTTCCGGCATCGTCCCACCGATCGCGAAATGCTGAATCCCTACATGCCGGCCTGGAATGTGAATAACCATGAAGTGCAGGATTATCTGATCGAGATGGCAAAATACTGGATAGATCCAAATGGAGACGGAGATTTTTCCGACGGCATCGATGGTTTTCGCTGTGATTATGTGAAAGGGCCGCCAGCTTCATTCTGGCAGAAATTCCGCTATCAAATAAAATCGCTCAATCCAGAAGTTTTGATCTTGGCAGAAAACTGGGATGGTATGAAATCAATTGCTGAAAGCTTTGATGATCAATTTGACATGGCTTTTGATTTCCCCTTTCAGGGCAGTGTGATGGAACTGGTTTCCAGCGGAACGGCGTCTCCACTTATTCGACTTTTGAATGAGCAGAAATCAATTCTTCCCAAAGATGCCGTGATGAATAGATTTGTGAATAATCATGATATGAACCGGATATTTACACGCCTGGATGATAAATCTGCCAAACTGGCTTTAGCTCTGCTGCTTTCATTTCCCGATATGCCGATGCTTTATTACGGAGATGAGATTGGTATGCAGGGGCAGAAAGATCCTTACGACGAAGGAATTCGCCGTCCCCTGGAATGGTGTGCCGATAATAACTGTGCGGAAATGACTTCCTGGTATCCTGTCTGGAATACAGAACCTGACGGAATCTCGGTGGAAGAAGAGCAGAATGATCCTAATTCCATCTTGAATTACACTAAAGAATTGATCCGCCTGAGGGAAGAAAATCCAGTTCTGGAAAATGGTGAGATCACTATCCTGCCTGCTTTTGAAATGGAAGACGAAGAACTTTCGGGCAGCCGCAGATCACTTTGTTATTTATTGGAAAATGAATCTGAAACTATTCTGGCACTGGTTTCGTTGCGAGACGATAGAACTCTTTTCATTCCCGATCAATTTAAAGAAGTATTGTACGAACCGTTGCTGGGATTTGCAGCGATTAAAAATAGAGATGAGTATTTAGAAGTTTTTTGCCCGGACAGGCAAATGCTTTTATTCAAAGTAAAAAAACAAAAATGGTAGTGTAACACGTTTTATGAAAAGTTATGAAACATTTTCATAAATCGAGAATCAAAAAACATAAGTGAAAAATAGTGTCAAATCGTGGATAAGTCTGAAATTTACCTAAAGTGCACACTATCCACACCACGACTATC
>JAIPJH010000100.1 GCA_021734245.1 Candidatus Cloacimonadota bacterium
AAAATACCGATTATAAAAAATCTGCCTGAATCTGTCTGGATCAATAAACCCGAAAATATCGAAAAGAAAGTGAAGTAATTATGAACAAAATTAAACTACTAAAGTGTCCAGAAATGCTTGACACGTTCCGATAACAAAATTTAATGATTAAAGTAAAAAACAATTGACCTTGCGGAATTCAAATTAAAATATTGAAGTTATGTGATATGAAGAACAAAGGCAGGTTGTGAATGAAGAAAAAGCGAATTATTTTAGTAGAAGATGAACGAATAATAGCGGAAGATATTAAAAGCACTTTATCGTCACATAATTATGAAGTTCTGGATATCTTTTCAAAAGGTGAAGATGCTCTGCAAAATTACCATAAACTTGCTCCAGATCTAATTCTGATGGATATTATGCTGGCTGGTAAACTTAATGGGATCCAAACCGCAAAAAAAATTCATGAAGAATTCAACGTTCCGATAATTTACCTCACTGCCTATGCAAATGAAGATATTTTGTCTCAAGCAAAAATTACTGAACCTTATGGTTATCTTATAAAACCGTTTGAAGAAAGAGAACTTTACGCTACAATCGAGATGGCTTTTTATCGTTATAAACTGGAAAGCGAAATCCAAAAAACTCAAATGCGTTTATCTACCGTTTTCAACAATGTTCCAAATATCATCTTATATGAATATGGAAAGAAACGGCAATTTATTTCAGACAATGTTAATGATTTACTAGGATATACAGATCAGGAAGTAATTAATAATAAACAGGCTTTGCTTGATCTTATCCATCCTGAAGATAAACAGATAATTTATGAAAAAATTGAGAATTGGAATAAAAACGATCGGCAGGGAATGCTGACAATTTGGTATAAAGTTAAACATTCCGATGGTTATTATGTCTGGGTTGAAGATCGTCTGATCGAGATTAAAAACTCGAAAGAGGGAAACTATATAACTGGTGTCATTGTGGACAATTCCAATCTAAAAAAAGCTGAAGAAGCTTTGAAAAAGAGCCGTTCACGATATCGTGCAATTGTAGAAGATCAGACCGAGTTTATCTGCAGGTTCGATAGCAATAAATTAATTACTTTTGTGAATATGGCTTTTTGTCGTTTGATGAACAGCGATCTTGTGGATCTGATCGGATCCGGCTGGAACGATTATTTTCCTGAACAGGAAATTAAGAAAATAAATAAACTCCTTGAAAATCTAAATGTAGAAAATCCTTATTCTACAATAGAATTCTGGTTTCAAGATCACAAAACCGAAAAATTGTATCTGGAATGGACTTTCCGGGCAATATTTAATGACGATAATGAATTCATTGAATTCCAGGCAGTGGGTAAAGATACTACCCAACGAAAAAAAGCAGAAATAGAAAAAGAAAAAATACGAGAACAACTTCATCAATCACAAAAAATGGAAGTTCTTGGAAATCTTGCCGGTGGTATTGCTCATGATTTCAACAACTTACTAACAGCTATAAATGGTTATGCCGATGTTGCCATCAAGAAATTGCTACCTTCTGACAGTGCCTTGAAAGATATCGAAGTGATCAAAGATTGTGGTCTTAAAGCTGCAGCTTTGACCAAACAATTATTAGGATTTTCAAGAAAGCAGATAATTGAGAAAAAGTTAATTGATGTGAATCAAATTATCTCTAATTTAAACAGAATACTTTTACGTTTGATCGGAAATGACATTTCGCTCCAAATGAATTTTTCTGAAGAAAAAAGCCTGATAAATGCTGATGCAAATCAAGTAGAACAAGTGCTTATAAATTTGATAGTTAACGCAAAAGATGCAATGCAAAATGGTGGTAAGATCATCGTAAAAACAAAGAAAGAGTATTTGGATGATATTACTGCAAAAAAATTGGAATTAGAAAAAGCTGGAAATTATGAAGTTATTTCTGTTCAAGATAATGGCAGTGGAATTGCCCCAGAAAATCTTGAAAAAATATTCGAACCTTTTTTCACTACGAAAGAATTAGGGAAAGGAACTGGATTAGGTTTAGCGACGGTTTTTGGTATTGTAAAACAAAATAATGGACACATAGAAATCGAAACTAAATTGGAAAAAGGAACTACATTCCAGATTTATTTACCTTCTGCTGAAGCTACAGAAACAGAACTTAATGATTCTAACAAAGAATCAGATCAAGAAACTGAACTTACTAGAGGGTCAGAAACAATTCTGCTGGTGGAAGATGAAGAAGCGATCAGAGATTTTGTTGCTTCCATTTTGAAAGAATATGGCTACAATGTTTTAGAAGCTTCAAACGGTGAAGAAGGTTTGCGTTTAGCTCAAAATTATGAAAATAATATCCAGCTTCTGCTTTCGGATATTAGAATGCCAAAAATGACAGGACCAGAATTGGCTACAGGAATTAAACAAATATACCCCGACATTAAAATAATTTTCGTTTCCGGTCATACCGAAAATGATAAAATAAGATCTGATATCGAAAAATCTGAAGCTGCATTTTTGCAGAAACCCTTTTCTTTTGAAGCATTAGTAGAAAAAGTTCGAACAGAATTAGATAAGAGATAACAAATTTATGAATAGACTTTTAGGAAAACAAAGTCAAGATCTTGAAAAAAGGATCATAATATCTTACTTTTTCTTCACCTTCCTACTTATTATTATCTTACTGATTTTTGAATGGCAGTTAGCTCAATTTGGCATATCTCAGTACGAGGAAATAAATATTAACAATTACATTACCGAATTTAATATTGGTATGACTGCTGAAAAACTGACCCTGGAAGATGCTGTAACAACATTTTCCAAGGATGATAATATTATAAAAGCTGTGCATGATCAAGATGTAGAAAAAATAAACCAATCACTAATCGAAAACCTAGATAATCTTGTCATAAGTAATAGAGATCGAAATATCTGGTATGGAACTCAATGGGATTTGATCGATATTTACCTACCCCAAATATTTAGAAAAGCATCTCAAAATGTTTCGGGCTCATTTGTTGCTGCTTTAGATCGCAAACTTTATATAATCGCTTTCTCACCATGTTTAACAGAAGACCTGAGTGAAATGGTGGGAATATGTATAACCTCGAAAAGATTGAATAAAGATCAATTCAGCTTCAGAAATACACAGAGAACTGAACTTCTTACTTTTGAGAAAAAACTTAATCTGAACTTGCTACCTGAACTGGAAAATATGACCGAAAATATAAAGACAATTACTAATGATTTATTGGAAACAAATAAGTCATCTGGTATTTTTAGATTAAATCGAGATTATGCCATTGGTATTCTTCTCTTTGAGGATATGGAAGATAATCTTACCGGGCTTTTTATTGTTTCTTATCAACGCTTCGTAAATAGTTTTGTCCAGCAAAGTGTTCTACTCTTCATTCTAATTCTTATCGCAATTTCCCTTATCATGTTATCATTATTGGGAAATTGGTTCAGTCGTGCTATCTTGCTGCCAGTTAAGAATTTGAACAAGAAAATGAAAGAAATCGCATCCAACCCATCTGATCTGGGAGAATTTGAAAAGAAATATACTGGAATTCTGGGCGAGATGGTCAATTCGTTCAATATAATGAATATTGCCATTTCCAATCATAGTAAAACTTTGAACGAATATAAAATGATCATCGATAATATCGAAACTGGAATTTTCTGGTTAGATGCTGAATTCAACATTATTTTGTGTAATCCCAGTTTCTTAAAGATAGTTGAAAGAAATAAAATTAATAATGTTATTGGAATGGGACTCAGTAAACTTCTGGGATTAAAAGAAAAATTGAAATTCAAAGTATTAGCAGGAAATAATATTTTTCACACGTTAAAAGTCCAACCAATAAAAGATCAAAATAAATATGTTATTTTGCATATTCGGGCAGAAAAAAATGACAACCCGTTAAGGTTTTTTGGAAGTATTACCGACATTACTTCTGAAACTAAAGCTATTCAGGCAAAAGAAGCTTTGGAAATAGAGCTCATCAAAAGCAACAAACTTGCTGAAATTGGTAGAAATGTGGAGGGAATTGTTCACAATCTGAACTCTCCTCTGAATTCCATCGTAGGTTATTCACAACTTGTTTCCAAAAAAAATCCTGAGCTAAAAGATATCGATAAGATCCTGAATGCTGGCAAATCAGCTGCAAGAATCGTTAAAGGACTTCTTGATAGAGTTAAGAAAAGTAATGCTTCTATGGTTCATCCAATTGATATCAACGAAGTTATCCTGCAGGAATTGGAACTTTGCAATCATAATTTGTTCTATAAACATTTTGTAATTTTGGAAAAAGACCTTGAAGAAGACCTTCCAAAAATTACTGCAAATTTTGGAGATTTAAGTTTGTGTTTAGCAAATATTTTTAACAATGCTTTTGATGCTATGAAAGACAGCAACGATAAAAGGTTATTCCTTCGAACGAGAAAGATCCTAGATGACATTATTATTGAAGTTGAAGATACTGGTGAAGGCATTCCAAAACAAAATTTAGAAAAGATATTTGAAGCGTATTTCACCACAAAACATGATCATGAAAGAGCTGGCTTTGGGTTAGGTTTGGCAATTACAAAGCAAGTTATTGAAAAGCAAGGCGGATCAATAAAAGTTGAATCCGAGTTAGGAAAAGGTACAAAATTCATAATTAAATTACCCATTTTTGATGAAATGGAAAACTAAATTTAGGAATATCAATGAATAAACTGAAGTTACCCAGAAATCCCAAAATTCTAATCGTTGACGATGAACCAGACACTCTCGAAATATTCAGCCGTCATCTGGCAGAAGATTATCATGTAGAAACTGTAGAATCAGCATATCTGGCTTTAGAAAAACTTAAAAATCAATCTTTTCATATCGCCTTAACTGATCTGGTGATGCCGGGAGAAGATGGCCTGGAACTGCTGAAAAAAATTAAACAAAAATGGCCGCAGACCTCAGTAGTTGTAATTAGTGGAAAAGCCTCCATCGAAATGGCGGTTCAAGCCATGAAACTCGGAGCAGAAGAATTCATTGAAAAACCAGTTGAAGATTTAGAGATAATTAAATTAAAAATTCAGAATATTTTGCGTTCCAAATGGCAAACGGAAGAGATAGAGAGATTACGTTCCATTTTGGATAGCGAATTTGATCGTTGTCATATTGTTGGGAATAGTCTTCCCATCCAACAAATAATGGAAAAGATAAAGAAAATAGCCCCTTTGGATACTACAGTTCTAATTACCGGAGAAACTGGAGTTGGAAAAGAACTTTTTGCAGAATTGATCTATAAAAACAGCAATAGAAAACACGAGAAATTCGTGGTAGTAAATTGTGGTAGTATTCCCGAAACCCTTCTGGAAAGTATGCTTTTTGGCCATACAAGAGGTGCTTTTACAGGAGCTGTCAAAGAGAAAGAGGGTTATTTCAAAGAAGCAGACGGGGGAACTTTATTCCTAGATGAAATTACCGAAACTTCGACTGCTTTCCAAATTAAATTGCTTCGTGCTTTAGAAAAAGGAACAATTCGAAAAGTGGGCGGAGAAAGCGATGATTTCGTAGATGTTCGTATTATTGCTGCTTCAAATTTGGATATTCTCAAAGAAGTGCAAAAAGGGAATTTCCGGGAAGATCTATATTACAGATTAAATGTAATTGGAATCAATATTCCACCCTTAAGAGAAAGAATGGAAGATATTAAGCTGCTTGCCAATGAATTCGTTCAGGATTTTGGAAAAAAATATAAGAAAAAAGAACTTAAAATTTCGGATCAGGTAATGAATTTGTTATTGACTAGGGATTGGAATGGTAATGTGCGTGAACTAAAAAATGTGATAGAACATGCCGTTGCACTTTGTATGCACGACACGCTGATCCTGGAAGACCTTCCTTCTCACATTTTTCAAACTGATGATAGAAAATTCTACAAAAGAAAATATGACAATCTCACCTTTGCTAAAGCAAAAGAATCTTTCGAAAAACAATATGTAGAAAGAATGTTAAAAATGTTTGATGGTGATGTGACCAAGGTTGCCAATTTCTCTAAGATCAAACGCCCCAATCTCTATGATAAATTTAAAAAATACGATATCGATCCAAACGATTTTCGAAATAGGAATTAACTGACCTTGGCTGGAGTTCCCAAATTTACTCTATCAATTTTGAACCACATGAATATCAAGTAGAACAATATTGTAAAATCTGCAAATATAATGGTTAGAATATGCAAGTTATAAAGATAATTCAGTAAAATTCCCAAAATAAATAAAATTAAGGGAGAATCAATTAATTTGGTGGGATCATTTGTTTCGATGATCAATAAACTAATCGGTAATAGCCAGAGAACATTATTATAAGAAAGCCTTGCTGCAGGTAAAAAGAATTCACTTAAAAATAATAATGTAACGCCCCAGAAAAATATTATCTCCCAACTTTTATTCTCATTACGCTTTTTTAGAAGATAGATCGATAAACCAATAGTGATTATAAACAAAGCAGACCAGAGATATCTGGAATGAACAACGGTTTCAAATTGATTGAATAAAAAACCTTGAATGGAAGCATCCAAACCGGGAACATCTGCCGAGAAGAATGAATTTGTCACACCTTCTACATTATTAAAATGATCATGAACGAGCAGTTTAAAATCAATTAATCCCAAATGAAATTGTTCGACGATCTTCATTGCAGCAAAATAGCTTCTCCAAATATCGATGCCATTGATAAATAAGGATGATACAAATCCTAATACAATTCCACAAAATCCACCTGAGATCAGTTTCCATTTTTTAAAAATAAGAAATGGTATTCCCATAATTAATAGCGGAGGTCGCCAGGTTGCTGTAATTCCCAAAATCAACCCTGCCCAAAAAGAACTGTATTTCAGATTGGATTTTACAAATAAATAAGCCAAAGTAATCATGAACAAAAACAGGACATAAATTTGACCATTTGCCACGTGAAAGCGCCAGAAATAAGCTCCGAACTGGAAAAGGAACCCAATGATTAAAACGAGTTTGAACTTGTTTTTTGCCAAAAAAGCTAATATATAAATTGTCGTCAGCAGCATTAGCTCCTGCAAAATAAACCAAATGTACTGCTGTGTTTTATAATTTATCGATGCAAGTGGTAGATGCAGCATCAGAAAAGACGGCGTTACGGTGCATCTGCTTACGGGAAGATCGTAAAAATAATCTCTGCCATCCAGAAAATAGTCGGGTGTATTTTCATCCCATTTCGTAAAATACGGATCTCTGCCATCCAGCCACACGCGCGCTCCAACCACCCGATTTCGCAGATCGATTCCACCATATTTTATTGTATAAAAAGTGTCGCAACTGATTCCGATAAATGCGATAACGATCGAATAGATAAGCAATAGTAAAAAGAAATATTTGAAATAATTAGTCATCACTAACCACCAGGAATTTCTTTGAATCAATTATTAATAGACATAATGGGATTAAGATTAACACATTATTATAAGTATATCTTGCAGCAGGAATAAAAATTTCACTTATGAAGATCAATATTGAACCAACAAGAAATAGAATTGTAAAGCTTTTAGATCGTATCAAATGCAATAAGTAAATACAAAAACAAATGATGAGTAATAAAATTATCCACAATATCTCAGCTGGAATCACCACACCAAATAGGTTAAGCATTAATCCTTGAATTGAAGTATCTGTTATGGGAATATTGGGTACAATCCAAAGATTTGTAATGCCTTCAATGTTCTCAAAGGGATATTGTCCAATTGCTGATTCTAATTCTGTTGTATGAATTAAACCATGCACTTTCATCGCACTGAAATAATTTAACCATGTGTTAAAAGGTAAAATCAAAAGTGTAGAAAGAAAGCTAACAATAACCCCCATGATATTACCGAGAACAAACTTCCATCTTTTTTTTATAAGAAACGGTAAATTAATCAATATTACAGGTGGTCGCAGAAGTGAAGTGATTCCTATAATAAAGCCACTTAAAATGAGATTTCCCCATTTTCTTTGATGATAAACCCAATAGGATAATGCAATTAAAAACGTGTATAATATATAAATCTGTCCTCGTTCCACATGTAAACGCCAATAAAAGCTAGTTCCGACAAAAAAAAGTCCGCAAATCCATATCAATTTAGAATTTACTTTTGAACTTGAACTAAGACTGAAAAGGAATAAGCTACCTAAAAATAAAATCCATTGAATAAATAGCCATAAATATCTCTGAGTTTTATAATCAAGCCATGATAATGCTGAATGAAGAATTAGAACTGTTGGTGGAACTGTTACCCTATTTACATTCCAATTGGGATTATCTCTTGGATCAAGAAGCAACTGAGATTCACCTTTTTGCCATTTATAATGATATGGGTCTAAATCTCTTGTTAGCAATCTTGCTCCCACAACTCGATTTCGCAGATCGACTCCTCCAAATTTTGCTGTATTAGAAATATCGGTAAAAAAACCAGTAATTGATAAAAATACAGCAAATATCAATAATAAATTTAACAACAGTTCATATTCATTTCTCTTCATGATATTCCTGTTCTGCGTTTACGTTCCAAATGTTGTCTTTCTTAGTGATTTCTTCTTTAATATTTTTCACAGCTTCCATTGCTGTAAGCATGGAGTGATCCTGGTTGTTGTAGCGATGCATTCCATTTCTGCCGATCAGAAAGAGATTTGGAATTGCATCAGTGAAATTGCGTATCACATCAAATTGATCGTAAGAGCCAAAATAAGCGGGATAAGTTTTGGGCATGCGGATAACTGTTTTATCTATCACATCATCTTCATCGATCATTCCAATTTTAATGAATTCCTGCACGGCAAATTCGGCAAATTCTTCATCAGTTTTGCTCCAGAGATCGTCACCTTCATTACAGAAATATTCCAATCCTACCCAAACGGTATCGGGATCTTTGACCATGTATGGGCTCCAGTTATTGAAAATCTGAAGTCTGCCCAGTTTTACATCTGGTTCCTGAATGTAGATCCAATTGTCCGGAATGAGATCGTTTCTGGTTTTGAATCTGGTTTTATTCTTTACTTTCATTTTTTTTAGAAGTAGCCCGACAGTAATAAAATCACGATAAACTAATTTTTCTGCAATCTCTCGAACTTCATGAGGAATGTGATTGATCATTCCATAGATCAGATCTTTAACAGGCATCGTGGAAATCAAATAATCGCATTTGTATTCTTTCAAAACTCCGGCTTTTTCTGCCAGAACTCCTTCGATGACTTCTTTGCCGTTTTCGATATTCACAACTTTTTCATTGAGATGAATTTTTCCACCTTTTTCTGTGATCATTTCAGCTACTTTTTCCCAAAGCTGTCCCGGACCATATTTTGGATACAAGAACTGCTCTATCAAACTGGTTTCTGTTTTTTTCTGTGAGATGCTTTTATCTTTAGAAAACATCTTTTTCAGTGAATGTTTTATAGCAGACGTTATAGAAAGTCCTTTAATTCTTTGTGCGCCCCATTCCGGCTTAATTTTATCGCAGGAAATTCCCCAGACCTTTTCTGTATAATCTCTAAAAAAAGTTTTGTAGAGTTCATTTCCAAAACGATTAATGAAAAAATCTTCCAGGTTCTTTTCCTTTTTTATTGGAAATATACGAATGTATAGATAATCAAAAGTAATTTTAAATAATCTTTTAAAACCTAAGTTTTTTATTGTATCAATGTTCAAAGAAATGGGATAATTGAAAAATTTTCTTAAAAATAAAATTCTGGAAAGTCTGTTTCTTTTTAGTAGTACCTCTTCCTGTTTTTCATTTTCTGCGATCGGTAAGATCTGCTGCCACCAGTTCATTACTACATCGCTTTTAGAAAAGAATCGATGTCCTCCAATATCGATGCGATTTCCCTTGAAGTTAACAGTCTTCGATATTCCACCTATTGAATTTGTAGCTTCCAGAATAATTGGTTTGACATCAGTGTTTCTTATCAATTCAAGAGCTGCAGTCAGTCCAGCAGGGCCTGCACCAATGATTATTGCTATTTCCTGCTGCATTATTTCTCTCTCATCATCAATTTTCTTCGGGCTAAAAAATTCCACAATAAAACAATTACGGCTGCAACCAACTTGGAGTGCATATAAAACAAATCTGCTTTATCAGTTAAAAGCCAGATGATCAATTCATTCAAGCCCAATCCAATAACACCAATAAGTCCATATACAAAAAATTGAATACGAGATTTTTGTTCAGATGTTTGAAATACCCATTTTATGCTGATAATATAATTAACTATCAAACCCATTATAAAGCTTATCGCTGCTGAAAGTAAATAATAAATATTTAAAAATTCAGTTAACAAATACAATGATATGTAATCAATAATAAAAGCAAGTCCACCAACAATAACGTATCGAAAAAACTGGATTTTAATATTATCGTTTCTTTTCCAAAATTCTGGTTTCAAATTTCCCGCTCCTATTTTTTTTATGATTCTACTTCTTTGTATTGAAGTTAAATTGTCAAGCGAAGTAATAGTGCACGCATCCCCCGAAAAATATTTATTTTCCAGTAAGCAACAACAAAAACACAATAATTTCATTTTTTTCAAGCCCATGAATTTTTAACCTGTGAAATCAATTCAATTACACTGGGTTATTTATGAGAAAAGCAAACAAAGCCTTTTATAGTAACCATTTCAATGGTTTTTTATTTGTGCAAACGGTTGAAACCGTTGTCCGGTATATTTCTGGTATCAAGATTCCCACGAATGAATTCGTGGGCTTGGCTGGATAAGGTTTTGGGCGGGTAAAATAGCAACAATTTCATTTATTACAATAGATTAGATTTATACATTCCAAATTTTTCGAGAGATGCATGAAGCAATAGTGTAATGAATTTATTACACGGAAAATTTATTTGTAACCAGAACACAACATAAGTGGATTTGTGAATTTCAACCTTTCTTTGCTTATTAAAATTTTTTCCTTGCTATAAAGCAGCCTTATTATTAGCTTTGTACTTGGATCAAGTGTTAAAATATTTGTGTAAAATTTATCTGGCATACAATTTGCGGTAAGTATAAACAAATAGTTGTGAAGATAAAAAAAACAAAAAACCTAATAGGAGGGTAAGAATGGGAACACAACAAATTCTTTTGATCGTATTGAGTGTAATTATTGTGGGTATTGCAGTGGCAGCGGAACGTGTCAAGCATTTCTGGACACTTTAGTAGTTTAATTTTGTTCATAATTATTTCACCTTCTTTTCGATATTTTCGGGTTTATTGATCCAGACAGATTCAGGCAGATTTTTTATAATCGGTATTTTGTTTCTAAA
>JAIPJH010000101.1 GCA_021734245.1 Candidatus Cloacimonadota bacterium
GAAAAATGGATTACTGGTAAAAAGTATTTTATAATGGACGAGTATTATGAATCAAAGAAAGAAAATAACAAATAACTAATCAAGAAAATTGCGTGAAATCCAATATGAGGAATTTACACACAAATTTGGACTTGACTAAATAATGTGAAACATTTAAAGAAAGATTCCTTATTCAAGAACATTGCACAGATAATAGAAACAGCAAGAAATAAAGTTCGCAGAAGCGTTAATAGTACTTTAGTTTTAACTTATTGGCAAATTGGCAATACGATTGTAGAAGATGAACTCGAAGGTAATTATCGGGCAGATTATGGTAAAGAAATTCTACAATCACTTTCTGTTAAATTGACTGAACATTTCGGGAAGGGATTTGATGTAACAAATCTCAGAAAAATGAAGCAATTTTATTCGTTATTCCCAAAACAAGACGCAGTGAGTCTCGAATTGAGTTGGACATATTACCGTCATTTGTTAAGACTAGATAAGGAAGTAGCTCGAAAATGGTATATGCAAGAAGCAGCTAAAGTAAAATCAAAAGACGATAATCCTACAATAGGTCTAATATTATGTAGTAAAAAAAATGAAGTAGTTGCGAAATATTCAATTTTAGCAGAAAACAAACAACTTTTTGCCAGTAAATATAAATTTTATCTTCCTTCGGAAAAACAATTGACTAAAGAAATGACGAAAGAAAGAAACATAATTGAAAGTCTATTGGATAAAAATTAAATGAAAAATCCCTTTAAAACTCTGAATGTCGTTCTCAATTTTATGGGTTCACTCCTCATCGTTCTGGGTTTTATTATGCTTATTCCGATCATTATTGTTCTCATTTATGGTGAGTTCAAAACCGGATACACTACACTTTTTTCATTTCTTGCGGCATCGTCCTTAGCTTTGCTGCTTGGTTGGATTTTTCTAAGGTTTTTCAAGAGCGGCTCTACCAATCCGGTACAGGCGATTTTTATCTGCAGTTTAGGTTGGATCATCGTTTCGGCAGTTGGAGCAATTCCTTTTGTGATCGCTATAAAATCAAATTACTTGAATGCTTATTTTGAGACGATGAGCGGTTTTACGACGACGGGAATCACCATGTTTTCCGGTTTGGATTCAATGCCCAAAAGCATTTTGTTCTGGCGCTCTCTCACACAGTGGGTTGGCGGTTTGGGAATACTTACATTCTTCATCGCAGTGATGTCTCATGCCGGTGGAGCACATAAATTATTTGGTGCGGAAAGCCATAAAATTCAAACGCATCGTCCTGTTCCTGGTCTCAAAAACACGGTGAAAATTCTCTGGGCAATTTATATCATTTATACTCTATTTATTTTCATTAATCTCACCATCGCCGGATCTTCTGTTTTCGACAGCGTATGTCATAGTTTTACAGTGCTTTCTACCGGTGGTTTTTCGCCCTACGATGCCAGCATTGCTCATTATCAGCAAATCGGGCATCCGCATTATATCTGGATCGAATACATTTTTATTTTGGGAATGCTGCTGGGTGGAACGAACTTTTTGATCCATTTCAGAGTTCTGCGCGGTGATTTTAAAGCACTTCATGATAACCTCGAAATCCGCTACTGGTTTGGTTTCATTGGATTGTTTGTGGGACTTATTCTATTGGAAAGATTTTTGAATTTGATACCACATCATGAACTAACGAAAAATTTCTGGAAAACACTGGAAATGAATTTCCGCAACACACTTTTCCAGGTGAGTGCAATTATTACCACGACCGGATTTGGAACGGTCGATATCGGCAGCAGATTTTTTGGACATATGGCAAAGCAGCTTTTCCTGATAATGATGGTGATCGGCGGCTGTGTCGGTTCTACCGGTGGCGGTTTCAAAGTTTTGCGTATTGGAATTCTGATAAAACTTATAAAAAGAGAAATTCAAAGAGTTTTTACACCCAGAAAAGGTGTCAGCCAGGTTGTGATCGATAAAAAGATCATCGATAAAGATGAGATTTATCGAGTCAGTGCATTATTTTTTATGTGGATCGGGTTGCTTGTATTTGGCGGATTGGTAACTGCGCTGCTTTCACATCATGATAGTTACAGCTCGTTCAGCGGCATGTTCAGTGCTTTGGGAAATATCGGTCCCTGCTACATTCCTGTAAATGAAATGGTACTTTTGCATCCTATCATAAAAATCGTTTATATCTTTGGAATGCTGGCTGGAAGATTGGAAATTCTGCCGGTTTTACTGTTATTCAGCAGGAAGGCTTGGATCTATTAATCAAAAGAATTCCTTATTTTCTCCCCTGATTGAGGGGAGATGCCGAAGGCAAAGGGGTGAATAATGAAATTTATTGAAATAAACTTGGGAGGATAATATGTTTGTGATAATAGCCGGAGCCGGAGTTATCGGAGCTCGTGTTGCCAAAGTTCTGGTAGAGCATGATCATGATGTGGTGGTCATCGATATCGATAAAGATGTCTGTGAATCGATCTATTCTGAAACGGGTGCTATGACGATTCATAGTAGTGCAACCGATATTCGCACACTTTACGATGCCGGTGCCAAAAAAGCCGATATGATCGTGTGCCTGATGCGCAACGATGCCGATAATATTTCCTGTGCACTTCTGGCAAAAAGTCTGGGTTTGGAGCAGGTTGTTGCCCGGCTGCGCATTCCGCAATATAAACAGGCTTACCAAATTGCCGGAATTCAAAGTATTGTAGACATGTCTGAGCTGCTTCTGGATAGGATCATTATGGAAATTGAAAATCCCAAAGTAAAAAAAGTATTTACAGTTGGTGCAGAAAAGGCGGGAGTTTATGCAATTCATATAAATGAAGAAGCGAAAGTGGTGGGCCAAAAAATTAAGGATATTGCCCAGGATAAAAAATTTCCTGATGAAAGCGTTTTTATGGGAATTTACCGCAAAGAAATTGATGAATTTCTCATCCCCCGCGGCAATCATATCCTGAAAGAAAACGATCTGATCTTCATAGTTTCCAAAAGCGAATTTATTCAGCAGGCATCTGAATTCCTGACCGTGAAAGATAAGAAAAAGAGAAAAACCAGGGAGAAAGAAGCCTAAAATATTATCAATTTACGGCAGCGTTGAAGACTTTCCTGGATCGCTGCTACACGTTCATCAGAATATCTGGATTACTGGCTTTCAAACTTCTTTAAAAAAATGGAAAAGATCTAGCAGAACCATGCAGGTGATTTGATGGCAGATGATGCAGCTTCCAAAAATGCGGAAGTTCTGAAAAAAGCGGAGTAGATTGGCAGGAAATTATGAAGTTATTTGTCTAGTAATGAAATAAATTCATTAAATTTTTCTGTTTCTCCTTCTTTCGTTGACCATCGTTTTACTTCAGAAAGATTGATTTTATTATGTTTTGCAACCATTACAGCTTGATTTAAACATTGCCTATCGTTCCAAAAATAAAAAGAAGCCAATCTGTCTTTCACGCATTCTGTAGGTGAAATTATTCGTAATTCTCCTACAGCTGTTTTTATTATTTCTATCTCTTTGATAGCTTCTTCGCCCACAGCAAGAGGTCCGGGAGGAAATTCTATAAAAAGTTCTGTTTCGGGATGTTTGAAATATCTGTTTTTCTCTATAAAACCAATTTCTTTCAGATGTTTTTTCAATTCATTTCTTTTTGTGTAATAGGTTTCCACAAAGTCCAAATCCATCGAAACATACTGGTTTTGGGAATATATAGTAACACAACTTCCGCCGGTTAAAGTTATTTCAATTCCATATTTTTGCAGATGAGAACAAATATATGCTCCCAATTCTTTCACGTCCATTTCCTTGATACTTTTCATAAGTTCTTACCATTTCTTCTAGGACGACGGCGATTATTAATAAGAAGATCACGTTCTTTGTCAGGATAGAAAGCTAAAGTTTTTTCTAAAAGATTTTTCAATTCTTTTAGAAAAGGATAGCGCGGATTCAATTGGAAAATTTTTGTTCTCCCTTTTGATTGACTAATGAGAATGTTGCCGTTCTCTAAGTTGTTCAGTTGATTTAAAATAGGAGTTAACGGCGCTTCAAAAAAATCTGCAATCTCCTTTGCATAACCTTCTTCTCTGCAATAAAGAAAGATCAATACTCTCTCTTTATTTATTGAACCTAATAAATTTTCTAACATAAAAACCTCTTTTTAGTTATAAAAAACTAAATTATAGTTTATATAAACTGATTTTTAGTTAATTAATTATTTGATGATTTCTTGTAAAGTATTTTTATTTTATTGAAAAAGTAAGAAATTTTAATCGAAAGAATTCCTCGCTGCTCTGCATCGGGTTTTTCCAAATTTTCTCCTCTGTTTGAGGGGACATCCGGCAGTTGCCGGAGAGGGGTAAATAATGAAAATTCGATTTTCAGTTTGCTGAAATAAATTTAGCGAAATACACCTTGGCTCTGCCACGGTGATAGTCAAATTTAAGAATTTTACTTAATACTTTTACTTTGTTCGTGTAAGTTCGTTTTGTTTGCTGCTAAAATCATCAATTCAATTTCAGCTTGACGTTTGAACATAATAATAAAGAAAAGAATTTAGAATTTTTATGAATAATTTGGAGTTAATGTGAATTTTCAGGATATAATTCTTAAATTGCAGCATTTCTGGGCCCAAAACGGCTGTAATGTTCTGCAGCCTTACGACGAAAATATGGGAGCGGGAACTTTTCATCCTGCCACTTTTTTTGGTGCTTTGGGAGATAAACCAACTTCTGTAGCTTATGCCCAACCCTGCCGTCGACCCAAAGATGGCCGTTACGGCGAAAATCCCAATCGTCTGCAGCATTATTACCAGTTCCAGGTAATTATAAAACCATCACCCGATGATATTCAAACTTTGTATCTGCAGAGCTTGCAGGCTATCGGAATTCAAACCGAGAAGCACGATATTCGTTTTGTGGAAGATGACTGGGAAAGTCCAACTCTGGGAGCCTGGGGTTTGGGTTGGGAAGTCTGGCTGGACGGCATGGAAATTTCTCAATTCACCTATTTTCAGCAGGTGGGCGGAATCGAAGTTTTTCCCATCAGTGTGGAACTTACTTACGGTTTGGAACGGCTGGCAATGTATATTCAAGATGTGGATGATTTCAAAGAATTACAATGGAATGATACAACAAAATACGGTGAAATTTTCTTCGATAAAGAATTGGAATTTTCCGATTTCAATTTTAATGCAGGCGATGTGAAATCACTTTTTGCTGCTTTCAAAGATTACGAAAAACAGGTAGAATTCCTGATAGAAAAAAAGCTGGTTTATCCTGCTTATGATTATTTACTTAAATGTTCGCACACTTTCAATCTGCTGGATGCTCGCGGCGTTATCAGCGTTACTGAGCGAGCTGCTTATATTGGCAAGATCCGCTCGATGGCAAAAAAATGCGCAATTTTGTATATTGAAAAATATTCTTGATAAATGAAAACATTTGAAAAAGTATTTCCTTTCGTAAAAAAGAATATTCCGATCCTGATCGGTGGTATCATCCTGATCATTCTGATCGATGCGGGACAGCTTTTTACGATAAACATAATGCAGAGAGCTATCGACAGCATGAGTCAGGAAGGTTTCACAAAACAGACTTTGCTCTATTCTGCTTTGTGGATCGCAGGAATTACGATCACGATCACAATTCTTCGTTACTTCTGGCGCCTGGCTTTCGTGGGAACTGCCTGGACGATGGATCGTGATATTCGCCAGATGTACTACGATCATCTGTTGAAGCTTTCAGCGAATTTCTTCCATAAAACCAAAACCGGTGATCTGATGGCTTATGCCACCAACGATATGAATGCTGTTCGCATGCTGTTTGCTTTTGGATTTGTGATCGGTTGCGACATTTTAGTAATTGCCATTGCTTCGCTTTTTTTTATGGTCAATATCAGTTTGAAACTTACACTTCTGGCTGTTATTCCCACTCCGATCCTCAGCATTGTTATCATGGTATTTGGCCGGCAGATCCACCATCGTTTCCGCAAGGTTCAAAAAACTTTTGCCGAACTTAGCGGAAAAGTGCAGGAATCTATTTCCGGCATTCGCGTAGTAAAAGCGTTTGTGCAGGAAGAATCTGAACTGGAAAAAATGTCGGAATCAGCAATGGATTATGTGAACGATAATATCAGATTAGTGAAGATACATGCCATGTTCCATCCTATGATGTTTTTGATCATAAATATGTGTATGGGGATTATTCTGGTTTTCGGTGGAGAAGCAGCAATTTTAAATGATATTTCAATAGGTGAATTTGTGGCTTTTTTCCAATATCTGGGAATGCTGGTTTGGCCAATGATAGCAATAGGTTGGATCGTAAACCTTTTCCAAAGAGGAACAGCTTCTCTTAAAAGATTGAATTCGATTTTTGAGCAGGATCCGGAAATTTTTGATGAAGATATAGATCCTGAAATTAAAATTCTACATGGAGCTATCCGCTTTCAAAATCTGAGTTTTAATTATAAAGAAGGAAGTGCAGTAATTCTGGATGATATTTCCTTCCAGATAGAAGCTGGCAAAACTCTGGCAATCGTTGGTAAAACTGGCTGTGGAAAATCAACAATTATTGAATTGCTAACTCGAGTTTATAATCCTCCTGCAAATTCTGTCTTTATCGATGAACATGAATTATTTAAAATTCCTTTGAACACTCTTCGCAACAATATCGTAATGGTTCCACAGGAAATTTTCCTGTTTTCTGATACTGTGGCAAATAACATCAAATTGGGAAAAGCTGATGCTGATATGGAAGAAGTGATCGAAGTAACTAAGAAAGCTCAAGTTTATGATTCGATCCTGGAATTCGATAAAGGATTCGATACAATGGTTGGTGAACGCGGAGTAACTCTTTCCGGTGGACAAAAGCAGAGATTGGCAATTGCCCGGGCTCTTCTAACCAATCCAAATATATTGGTGTTGGACGATGCACTTTCTGCAGTAGATACAAAAACGGAAAAAAATATTCTGGATGATCTGATAAATTTGAGAAAAAACAAAACCACCATCATCATTTCACATCGTATTTCATCTATTCAGCACGCAGATAAGATTATTGTTTTGAATAATGCCAAGATAGAAGAAGAAGGCAGCCACGAAGAACTTCTTCAAGATTGCGGAATTTATCGCGATCTCTATGAAAAACAGCAGATCGAAGAGAAGTTATCATGAGTAAGATTGAAGTGTTTAAAACCCCCTTTATCCCCTTTAATAGGGGGAGAGTAAGGAAACTCAGAAAAATATCTGCAATTCAAATTTTCTCTCCTGAGAAGGGGAGATGTTCTGTTTTGCATCATTTTAAGCTTTTGCAGAACAGAGGGGTTTATCTTTCATGAGTAAAATTGAAAAAGGTTTAAGCGAAGACACACTTACTGGAAAGATCTACGATAAAGATCTTTTCAAGCGGCTTATTCGCTACATGAAACCATATAAAATTTATGTGGTTATCTCTTTCATTTTACTTCTGCTCATTACTGGAACAAATCTGCTGGCACCTGTCATTACTCAAAAAGCTGTCGATGGAGTTATCCTTTCCAATAACGATCTTGTGATTTTTGATGATGTTGAAAGCAAAAGTGAATTTATTACAAATTATCCCCGCATTCCTGTTACGGAATACAAATATGAAGGTAAATATTATCTGATATTTCCACATAGAAAGATTAATTTTATTTCAAAAGAAAAAATTACCGAATTACAAAATAAAGAAATTCTCTATCTTAAAATAATTGTACTAAATAATACTGATAAAATACGAAATATTCTTGGAGATGTAGAGTTTTATAAAATTTCAAACTCAGAATTGGCAGTAAAAAATTCCGATCTGGAGGAATTGAAGAAAACAATATCCAAAGAAGAATTGAAATCACTGAGAAATAAAGATATCGATCAATTGAAAATATTTGGTGGAATCTTCTTCCTGGTAATTTCTCTGCAGCTGGTTTTCACCTATTTTCAGGTTTATCTGGTAAATTTTGCAGCGCAGCATGCTATGTATGATCTGCGCCGAGATTTGTTTTACAGGCTTGCCAGAATGCCGCTTTCTTTTTTCGATAAAAACCCGATTGGTAGATTGGTAACTCGTGTAACAAATGATATCGGAACTTTGAACGAAATGTTGGGAAATGGCCTGATACAGCTTATTCAGGAGGTTTTCGTTCTGATAGGAATTATGATTGCCATGCTGATCTACGATTACAAATTGGCTCTGGTAACTTTTTCTATTCTTCCAGTCACGATCATGCTTTTTACTATTTTCATCAATCGCAGCCGTAAACTTTATCGTCTTGTTCGACAAAAACTGGCTAATATAAACGCTACACTTGCCGAGGATATTTCCGGTTTCAAGATCATTCAGCTTTTCAATCAATATAAAAGAAAAGTCAGCGAATTTGCTGAGATCAATCGTGAGTATTATATGGCCTCCCGATCCATGATGAAATTGTTTGCTTTCTTTCGTCCGCTGATCAATTCGACTCGTCGTCTGGCAGTTGCTATTTTGCTTTGGTATGGTGGTGGACAGATCATTCAGAACCAAATTTCTCTGGGAGTTTTTATGGCCTTCCTGTGGTATTTGGATCGCTTCTTTGAACCGATAAATCATCTCAGTGAAAAATTCAATATTCTACAGGCTGCTATGAGTGGTTCGGAACGGATTTTTGATCTGATGGACAAAGATATCGAAGACTATCGTTTGGATAATGGCGGTGGAAAAACCGGTAAAAATCTGAAAGGTGAGATCGAATTTAAAAACGTTTGGTTGCGTTATAATGATAACGGAGATGTGCTGAAAGATATTTCCTTCAAGGTAAAACCGGGAGAAAAGGTTGCTCTGGTTGGTCATACAGGTTCCGGTAAAACTTCCATAATTAGTATTTTGGCTGGATTGTATCCATTCCAGAAAGGACAAATTCTGGTAGATGGCAGAGATATTCGTGAATACAGTTTACAAGAAATTAGGCAGAATATCGGAATTGTGCAGCAAGATGTTTTTCTGTTTTCCGGAACGATAAAAGACAATATTGTGCTAAATAATCAATCGATTTCTGATGAAGAAATGCAGACGGTTGCGCGTTATGTAAATGTTCATGATTTCATTATCAATCAACCTGATAAATACATGGAACCGGTTATGGAACGCGGTTCTACATTCAGTGTTGGTCAGCGTCAGCTCATTGCATTTGCACGTGTACTGGCTTACGATCCGGTAATTTTTGTGCTGGACGAAGCTACTTCCAATATCGATACCGAAACAGAAATTCTGATTCAGGATGCTCTGAAGAAACTGATGCAAAATAGGACTTCCATCATTATCGCTCATCGACTTTCCACGATTCAACACGTAGATCGTATCATCGTGCTGCACAAAGGTGAAATCGTGGAAGAAGGAAATCATCAGGAACTACTGGCCAAAGAAGGTCTTTATTACGATTTGTATAGATTGCAGTATCAATAAAGTTTATTTAACCGCAGATAAACACGGATGAAAAAATCTCTTGAGTTCTTCTAATGAATTCATTCATGGGAAAATGTAAAAAATATTTTATTGTAACCATTGTAATGATTTCTATTTTTTTTTGAAACGGTTAAAACCGTTGAAATTTTTTATTTCTAAAATCTTATTGACCACGAATAAATTCGTGGGCTTTTGGGGACTCAAAAAAAAAATTACGCCGAAAATCTGCATAGATTTTAAAAGATACAGTAAAGCCGTCATATTGAGGTATCTCATAGCTTTGCTTGGGAAGGATCTCGTGAAATCTCATGCAGCTTTGCTTATCGGTTTATATTGAGATTATTCCTTACTGTGACGGCGTAGTCAAACGTAGCCACAAGAACAACGTACGAAACACACCCCACGACTAAAGTCGTACCCCTCTCAAGATGGGAATTTGTCTGAATTGCTGAAAAATCTATCAAAACGAAAAAAATAGAAAAATCTATTCGTCAAATCCTGGACGAACAAAACTTCGAGCATTGGGAAATTGCCTTTCACCAACGTTTTTCATTTTCTTCAAAATGCTGATAATTTGCAAAATCTCTTTTTCATGAAGTGGAATTAAATGCATTAATAGATTCCAGGCTGCCAAAGATCGGTCAATTCCAATTAAAGCCACTTTAGCCGAACCTTTCATATCATGTTTTGATGTAAAATCGTTATCATCGATTCCCTGAAAAGATCTTCTGAACTTTACCTCAATTTGATATTGATACCAGTAGATAACTTCAATTACATTTTCTAATTCTGTTTTTTTTTGTTCAATTTTCTCAACAGTTTCCAAATCGCCAAAGTGTTGTTCTTCAAACCAGGATTTAGTTAATTCTTCATATTTCTTACAAAGTTTTATCAAAAATTGATTATCAGAATTGTGCATGGAAGGTAAATCAATTTCATCATCCAGGTTATCAAGATCGATTCCGTATTCTTCTGCTTTTTCGTAGATCAGTTCAAAAGTGTTTTTGAATATGTCACCTAATTTTTTCCAGAACTGCTCATTTCTGATATCAAGATCTTTCATATCTGAATATCGTTCTTCTCCACTAATAAAATTTGCACATCTGGAAGTGTAAGCACATCTTTCACACCAGCTATCACAATAATTATAAATTCCAGGAATAAAATTTGGGTTTTTTACAATTTTCGAGATTTTCCGCATTCCTATTTCCCCTTTCTTTTATAGCGGAATAATTTGTTCCAGGATTTGTTTCGCAGCGAAGGCCTGTAAGCAATTGAAGGCAGCGTTCCAAAACTAAGATAACGTACATCTTCGATTGTATAAAAGGCATTAGGATTATATTTTTTTACAGTTTCAATTATGTAATCAATATTTTTACGACGAACTGGAAGGAATATTATATCCACTTTTCCACTGTTTGCCTGCGCTGGAACATCTGTTACAGAAAAGCCTTTTTCACGCAGATCATCGACCAGTTCTTTAGCTTTTTTTGGTTCTTTTTAGAAAAGAGTGGGTGAAGTTAAAAAAGTAGTTGAAGAAAAAAAAGCTATGAAGAAATTTTCCTCTAAAAAATAAATGGGGGAAAAATGTATAAAGAATTATTTGAACAGGCTCTTCATATAGAGTC
>JAIPJH010000102.1 GCA_021734245.1 Candidatus Cloacimonadota bacterium
ATGCGAACCCCTTCTTCCTGCACGAGTTCGACCACGAGCGTGAATCTGAATTTGAGTTTACGAAAATTTAGCAGCGAAGTAGCGCATCAGAGAAGAAACAGTGTTTCTTTGAAATGCAATCCTCTCGGGCGTGCCATTTATTCGTGGCTTGCAAAGCAAACGCGAACAGATGATTTTTTACTCTTCGCGAAGCAAAAACAAAACCAACGAGATGAATTTTTCCTAATCTTTCAATTCTTCATAAGGAAAATACATCGGTTAGAATTTTCTTTTATTTCTATTTCTTCTTAATCCATTTCTTTGCTTCATTCAAAGAAATAAATCTATCATAATTTATATTAATTTTATTGGTGATAGTAGTAATGAGATTACTAATTCAGGAATCGAAGATTTGAAAATAATTAGAACTGATAGCTTTCCCCTAAGTCAAGATGAGATTTGAATTGCAGAAGCGCAAATAGAACAGACAACATCTGTATCGCTTCTTCGTAGAACAGTTATTGAATGGTATAATGAACAAGGTCAGTATTTACAAATAATAGATCCAAATTATTACCAAGGTATTAATATTTATATGGATTATGCAGCTAATTGTTGGATTATTGGTGTTGAAAGTTATAAACCTTTTGTTCATCATGTGTCAATTAGAAGAAGCCACAATATTGAGGCTTCCGGAGGATATTTTTACGATGCTACAATGTTTGGAAATGGGGGGGGGGATGAGTGTTCTTACCAATTTCCTTGACAAATCTTTGTCTCAAATCAAATTTTTCATATTTTCTGATGCGACTTTTCTCAAAAGCGCATCATAGACTGATTATAGGTAACTGAATTGTTGGTTTCAGTCATCTTGCGGAACTTAAATTTATCTTGTTGATTCTACAATAATTCGAAACAAAAGCATCGGTCGAAAAATTATTCTATAAAGGTATTTAGATGAACAAGAAAATTTTAGTAGTAATTTTTAATTCAGTAACCCTTTTCCCATCTCAAATTCCCAAGCTTAGAGGCTTCTTCTCAAACAAATTTCCGGAAGATACAGAATTCCATAATCATTTACCAGATGGTAGTTTCTCTTATAAATTTCCACAGATTCAATACAGGATCATCAATAAACATCCTGCACTTATTGGAATAGAAAATGGAATTGAGATACTTAAAAGACTTTTCTTTTCTCTGGATGAAATTATCATCGATAATCGGGTTTATAACCTACATGAAAAGGAAATCACCTTGAAAGCTGTAAAGATTGGAATATCTGATGAATTCATTAATTACCGTTTTTCTTCTCCCTGGATGGCTCTTAATGAAAGTAATTATTTGAAATACAATGATAAAAACAAGTTCGAGAAGCAGCAATTCCTGAAACATATTCTCAGGGAAAATCTCAAAACGCTTTCCAAAGGATTTGATTATTGGATACAGGAAATCGAAGAAATCAAGGTGGAAGGTTATTTCAAACCCAGACAGGTAAATTTTAAAAACCGCAAAATGCTTTGTTTCTCCGGAGATTTTACTACCAATTTCCATATTCCCGAATTTCTGGGATTGGGAAAACAAAGTGCACGGGGTTTTGGTGTGGTGGAATATGTGCGTTGAGCATATAACCGAAGACAAACTTGCGATGAAAAAACACAAAAGCGACAATGCGTATTTTCGCCAAAACGAGAAAAGAGATTATGAATAGAAATTCACAGAAACGCATTTACGGTGATAATATTTATTTCATCACCTGTGCTGTGCATGATAAAATTGAATTTTTCAAAGAATCTCAATTATGTGAATTATGGATACAGGAAATCAAATTATGCAAAGAATTGAAACAATTTTTATTAATCGCCTTTTGTTTGATTTACGATCATTTCCATTTATTGATTAAACCCAACAACGAGATTGCCAATTATTCGAAAATTATGCATTTTTTAAAACGAAATTTTTCACAAAATGCCAATAAAATTTTGGGTTATGTGCGATTAAATGATGAAGGCGACAATGCGCCCGAAGGCGACAATGCGCATTGTCTTCAATGGCAAATCAAAATGGATAATTTCGTTATTCAAACAAGAAATAAATTTCTCGAAAAACACGGAAAATATCACAATTTACCCAAATTCAAATGGCAAAAATCATTTCATGATCATATTATTCGAAATCAAAAGGATTTGGCAAATCATTGGAATTATACGATGAATAATTTTTTGAAACACGGGTTACCCGAAAATTGGCAATACACCGGATTGAATTACCCGGAGCTCATCGATGAAATCGATTGATCGATCATACGAAGGCGACGTTGCGGTGAAAAAACACGAAAGCGACGTTGGCAAACGTCGCCCATTCGCCGCAAGCGATGATGCGCATCATCGCCAAACCCAACCGCGTTGTTCGCGAACGTCACGAGGGAACATGGCGACAATACGCATTGTCGCATTCGCAAAAAAAACGGAGGTGAGAGATGATAAATAAATTAAAAATCTTAGGCGAGTATATATCTGAAAACTCACAAGATCTGAATACAATGAATATTAGCGATATTAATTCAGCAAATGTTATTGTATTAAGTTATACTCTAATCGAGAATGAATGTGAATTTAAAGAAATCGACATAATGGAATATGATGACACAAAGAAAAACAAATTAATGCTTTTAAAAGATATAAAGGGAAATAAAGTTTCATCTTTTCCAACTGTTTATATCGATTCAAAAGGGATTGAAAAATCGTTGAAAAAGATAAATCGAATATTAAAATCTACGATGGAAATAAATACAGATCTGAAAGCTTTGAGTACTTTGTTTAATTATGAATTAGAAAACTGGAAAAAAGCAAATCAAAATAATCCTGACCGAGAAAAATCAGAATTAATGGAAAGTAACTTTTTGGAAAAAATCCCAAACTATTTATCTACTGAAGATAAAAATTTATTAACAATTAAAATTAATGATAAATTCATTGGCGATTCAGAGTATTTTAAACCAGTAATCCATAATTACCTTGAAACTAAAGACGAAGAATATTTCAATAAATATAATACCTCATCTTTGGGTGTAAAAACTCATTGTTATATTTGTGGAAAACTATCAGAAAAAGTATTTGGATTTTGTGATACATTCAAATTTTATTCAGCAAATGAAGATGCTTACATTGCTGGAGGTTTTAATAAAAGCAATACATGGAAAAATTATCCCATTTGTCCAGTTTGTGCAAATCATCTTCGCATTGCACGAGATAGGTTATTTAAAAATTTTGATCGATATTTCTACGGAAATAAATATTTGATGATACCATCTTCAACATTAAAAAAAGGTGACTTCCTTGATTTTTTTTATGATCTTGAAATGGAGTTTAAAGACCTATCACTAAAAAAAGAAAATGAATCGAATCAGCAGTTAAGGAATGAACTGGAAGAAGAAATATTTGAGACTTTTGCTAAACAAAAAGATCAATTTACTTTTACATTTTTTTTCTATAGAGCAAGTAATAGCGAATTTAAAATCCTTCAGGAAGCTGAAGATGTTTTACCTTCAAGATTTCAGAAAATTATAAATGCAAAAGAGAAAATGGAATATTTTGATGAATTCAAAAATTTGAAAGGTCTTTATAAAAAGGGAGTGTCTCACAATCTTTCTTTTAATTTTGGAATTATTAAAACTTTTTTTTCAAGTGATTTCAACAATGACTTCCTGGATATTACAACCAAAATCTTTAAAGGACAGGTTATCAGTAAATCTTTCATATATCACCAGATTTCTGAACATTTGGCTAAAGGATTCAGAAATGAAGCACTTTATCATGACATTGAAAAAGCAATGATATTTCTTAAATTTTTATATGAAATGAAATTAATAGAAAATAACAAAGAAAAAGTGGAGGTAAAAATGGAAAACAAGTATGAAGACTATTTCCAGAAGCATCCTGATTTTTACAATGCCGATTGGAAGAAAGGAGTCTTTTTGGTTGGAGTTTTAACACAGCACGTAATGGATATTCAATATCGAGAAAGAAATGCAAGACCATTTCGTTCGCGTTTGAATGGATTGAAATTAGATGCACGATCTGTTAAACGTTTAATACCCGAATCCATCGAAAAACTGGAACAATACAAGAAAAATTACTATCGAGAATTGGAAGAGGCAATCGCTTTATTTATGGAATCCGGTGAGCCGGAGTTGAAGACCCAAAGCGTTGATGAAATCAGCTTCTACTTTGCAATGGGGATGAATCTGAACAAAAACTTTAAATCCAAAAAAGAAATTGAAGGAGAAAACCATGAGTGAAATTATCAGAAACCGCAGTGAGTTACTTTTTTGTTATGATGTAACCGACGCCAATCCCAATGGTGATCCGTTGGATGAGAACAAACCAAGGATAGATGAAGAAACAAATGTGAATTTCGTTACAGATGTTAGGTTAAAACGAACTATTCGTGATTATTTATTCGAGTATAAAGGCTTTAATGGTGAGAACAGAAAAGATATTTTTGTTCATTCTAAGTTCATAAAAGATGGTGATAAAGAAAGTGGATTGCAAGATGGAAAATTACGGGCAAAAGATTTTGAAGAAAATAAAGATGAGATATTAGATGTATGCATAGATATTCGTCTTTTCGGTGGAGTACTTCCATTAAGTGGGGATTCAATTACTTTTACTGGTCCGACTCAATTTAAAATGGGTCGGTCATTACACAAAGTTGAAATCAAACACATTCAAGGTACAGGTGCATTTGCAGGCAAAGCAGGTGCAAAACAAAACACTTTTCGAGAGGAATACATACTTCCATATTCCTTTATTGCATTTCATGGAATCGTTAATCAAAATGCTGCAAAGCATACAAAGATGAAAGATGAAGATTTAAATTTGCTTTTGGAAGGGATGTGGCATGGCACTAAGAATCTGATCAGCCGCAGTAAATTTGGACAACAACCGCGATTATTGATAAAAATAAATTACAACAAACCGAACTTTTTCATCGGTGATTTGGATAAGAAAATCAAGTTAATTGATTTTGATAATGAATTGAAGATTCGCAGTATCAAAGATTTTTCTGTCGATTTGTCTGAATTACTTGCTGCAATCAAAGAAAACATAAAGCATATTGAATCAGTAGAATATATTGCAGATAATGGCTTAAAAATTTATATTCCAGCTGAA
Source organism: Candidatus Cloacimonadota bacterium (assembly GCA_021734245.1). Taxonomy (NCBI): domain Bacteria; kingdom Pseudomonadati; phylum Candidatus Cloacimonadota; species Candidatus Cloacimonadota bacterium. The sequence continues at coordinate 5,151 of JAIPJH010000102.1, forward strand.
TGGAAAAAACTCAATCTGTAGGAGAAATTATGAATTTTGTGGTATTTGATATTTGGGCAGATTATGCTCAATTCAAAAAGCCGTTTACAACGATGTCTCCACAAACTTTCAGCATACCCACCGGAACGGCAATTGTAGGATTGATCTCTGCAATCGTTGGTCTTGATAAAAACGAATATTGGAAGTATTTTCCTGAAGGATCTTTTCAGATGGCAGTCGGTGTTCGTGAAGTGGTCAAAAAAGTAGTGATACCAATAAATACACTCAAAACAACCAGCCCAAAACATTTTTATCGTTTTGAGCAGCACAAACAAACTACAATGGAATTTATTAAAGACGGTAAATTCAGAGTATGGTTTGCCTGGGACGATGTGGAGCACTTCCTGCAATTAGTAGCAAACCTGAAAAATCACGAATCTTATTACACTGTTTCTCTTGGGCTGGCATGGAACATTGCTGATTTCAAATATGTTGGATTGTTTGAAGGAAAGAGTTCAGAAAGAAAAAATGACTTCATTGAAATATGTTCAACTATTCCTAAAAGATTGATTGGGGAAAATGAAGAAATTGATTTTGAAAATCGCAAGATATTTATCAATAATATTCCTGTTCGAATGAAATCTGATAACAGCAGAATAGTAGAGCATTATGATGAGTATCTATTTGATAGTGATGGAAATGGTATTCGTGCAAAAATGGGTAATGTCTTAAAAGTAGGAGGTGAATATATCATTCCATTATAAACTGAAATCTCATCCCGACAGGCTGGTGAAACAACATCTTATTGGCGTTCATCAAAAAGCTCTTGCTTTGTTTGACAGTCTTAAATTTGATTTTCCGAATTTTAATCGTGAGGATTTACGAAAAGTGATTTCTGTTACATCACTCTTTCACGATTTCGGGAAAGCAACTTCTTTCTTTCAAAATTATATCCAAAATCCAAAGGTTGAATCAACTGAAGATAGTCGTAAAAAGCGAAGCCACGGATTGATTTCTGCGTTGCTTACTTTCGGCATTCTGAAAGAGGAGTTATTAGATGATTTAATATTACCATTATTCGGATTAATTTTAGTTCGGCGTCATCATGGTGATCTTATGGATTTTAATTCACTTATTATCTTTAATGAAAAAGATTTGGAAAATGTTTTAATTCAAATTGATGCCATTGATTATACGGAAATGAAGAGCATAATATCCGAATGTGGATTTAACAGTTTCGTTAATCGGGATTTTATCATAGATACGGTAAGCTACTTTCAGCCCAGAACTCCAAGAGAACTAAAACGGTTATGTCGTAATTTTTCGATTGAGTATTATTTCGTTATGAATCTTTTATACTCAATTCTACTACAGGCTGATAAAACGGATGCCATTCTGAATGATGATAAATTAATACAATCGGAATTACTTCGCAGCTATGATGTTCACAAGTTCAAGAATCAATTAGACAACAACGTTTTAAATCCGATCGACATAATTCGTAAAACCGCATTCGATGAAGTCGAGAATGAAATTGAAACGATAACAGATAATGACAGAATATTTTCCATAAATATTCCTACTGGTTCCGGTAAGACAATTACTTCTCTGAATGCGGCATTGAAATTATGTGAAAAATTTCATCACACACATATTGTATATTGTTTGCCATTCACTTCGATCATTGATCAGAATTTTGATGTCTTCGAAAAAATAAGAATTTCGGCTAATTTACCGGATGATTCAAGTATTTTACTAAAACATCACCATTTAACTGACATTTTCTATCGCTCAGTTTCGGAAGAAAATATTTGGCAGGAATACTCAATCAACAAAGCTCTTCATCTGATAGAAGGCTGGGAAAGCAGAATTACAGTTACAACTTTTATTCAATTCATATATTCACTAATTTCCTATAAAAACTCAGCACTGAGGAAATTTAATCGGTTTAGCAATGCAGTAATTATTTTAGACGAAATCCAATCAATTCCACATGAATACTGGAGTTTAATCAAAGAAATGTTATCTCAAACATCAATTTTACTGAACACAAAAATAATTTTAGTAACTGCTACGATGCCCTTAATATTTTCCGAAGAGAAAAAAGAAATAATTGAATTAGTAAAAAATAAACAAGAAATGTTTAGGAGACTAAATAGAATAGAACTTGATGTCTCAAATTTATCTCATGAGAAAATGAATTGGGATGAATTTTGCGAAAAAGCTTTCGATTTAGTGAAAATAAATCAAAAAAAGGATATTCTCTTTGTAATGAATACAATTCGTTCTGCAAAAGAATTATATGAGTTCTTTAATGAAAGTATATCAAAGTATCAATTGCTGTATTTATCTTCTCATATTATTCCTAAAGAACGAATTAAACGTATCGACCATATAAAAAGCCAGGGAAAAGATATGCCCATCTTAATTGTATCCACACAATTGATAGAAGCCGGTGTTGATATAGATTTGGATATTGTAGTTCGTGATTTTGCACCTCTGGATAACATATTCCAAACATGCGGTCGCTGTAATCGCGAATGTAGAGATAGTATTAAAGGACAAGTTATTCTGTTTTCTTTGAAGGATTCGAATTCATGGGCTCCCTCGGGTATATATAAAAATTTTTTAAAACAAAAAACATTAAAAGTGCTAAAAGAAAAAAGCATTATACAGGAATCAGAATTCTTTCAGCTATCACATGATTATTTTAATGAATTGAAAAAGGATGACTCCCAAGCCAAATCTTTGAATCTTTTGGAAAAAATCAGTAAATTAAAGTATCAGAATGATGATGAAAAAATCGAGATGAAATTAATTGATGATGATTATTCTGCTTCAGTTTTTGTGGAAATCGATGATACTGCTCAAGGTCTATGGGATAATTATATGCAGATTCAGGAAATGGATAGTGGATTTGATAAAATGATTGCTTTGAAGAAGGCCAGAAGAAAATTAGCAGAATTTATTATCAACATTCCCAAAAAATGCCTTCCATCCGATCACGATTCGGGAATATATCATCTCAGAAAAGACAGGGTATCTGAATATTACGGTAAAGAAATCGGCTTCAAAATTGATAAAGTTCTTCCGCCGGAGAAATCAGTTTTTTTATTATAACCATGGAGCTCTATCTAAACACATTCGGCACTTATCTCCACAAAAAAGGAGAGATGTTCGAAGTTCGTATTGAAGATGAATCCAGGCGGATTTCTCCCAAACGAATTTCGGCAATCGTAATTTCCAACGCTGCCCAGATAACCACAGACGCTATCCAACTTGCTCTGGAATACAATATCGACATTGTATTTCTGGATAAATTCGGCAATCCTTACGGAAGGGTATGGTTGCCCAAACTGGGTAGTACAACCTACATTCGGCGGAAGCTTCTGGAAATCTATCAACAGGATGAAGGCTTGCAATTCGTGAAATCCTGGCTGAACCGCAAAACCGATAATCAACTTCGTTTCCTCAAAGAAATCATCAAGAAAAGACCGAGTACAAATTTTGATGAACAAATAAAAGAAATCGTCAGGTTAAGAGCAATCCTGAATAATATGAACGGTCAACTATCCGAACTGGCAAATAAAATCCTGGGAATAGAAGGGAATATTTCTCGTATTTATTTTAAGATAATTTCGTTATTGATTCCGGATCGATATACATTTAACGGTAGATCATCCCGTCCTGCCAAAGATCCTTTCAATGCTTTTCTTAATTACGGTTACGGTGTTCTTTATAGTAAAGTAGAAAAAGCTCTTATCATTGCTGGACTCGATCCTTACATCGGACTTTTGCATACGGATAATTATAATAAAAAATCCCTGGTATATGATTTTATCGAACCATTCCGAATTTTAGTCGATGAAACTGTTTTCTATCTATTTTCACGGCGGCAGATCAAAGATGCTTTTTATGATGAGATCAAAAAAGGTGTTACTTTGAATGAGGAAGGAAAGAAATTTTTCATCACCAATCTGCTGGAACATTTTGATAAACGCATCAAATATAAAGGTCGTAATATTAAAATGATCGATCAAATCAAAATTGATGCCCATGCTTTCGCTAATTTTCTGATAGGGAAGAGGAAGGAGTTTTAGTTGTTAGTTGGTAGTTGAAAGTTGGTTGTTGGTAGATGGTGGTTGGTAGTTGATGGTTGAGTTGTTGATTGTTGTATGAAAATCAAGGAGTAAAAATGGCAAATATCTCTGAATTGAATGTTTATCAAAATAGTTTGGAATTTTCCAATCAAATCTGGAATTTATGCTTAAAATGGAATTCGTTCGCTTCCAATACCGTTGGTTATCAAATCGTGAAAGCTGCCGACTCGATTTCAGCAAATCTGGCAGAAGGTTATGGCAGATTTCATCTAAAAGATAATATCCATTTTTGTTATTACAGTAGCGGTTCTTTGGAAGAAACAAAAGATTGGTTACGAAAATCCAGAACAAGAAATTTGATCTCAGAAAATACTTATCAGGAATTAACAAAAGAAATCGTAATAATTGCCAAACAACTTAATAAATACATAACATCTCTGAAGAAAAAAATACATCGATCATGAACCACCTACGAACCACCAACCAAGAACCAAGAACCAAAAACCGGAGGTTATAAATGCTAACCTGGGTAATGTACGACATCAAAAAAGACCGTACTCGCAATAAGGTGGCAAAACTTTGTGAAGAAGCAGGAATTTATCGTGTGCAATATTCCGTTTTCGTGGGAGATTTGAACAATGCTCAACGCAAAGAACTTATTGCGGGATTTATTAAGCTTATCAATAAAGATGATGATTCTATCTATATTTTTCCTATGTGTACCGAAGATTTCAAGAAGTGCAAACTTCTGGGACAAGCATTTGATAAAGACCTGATCGCCGACGAAGTGAAAGCTCTGTTGCTATGAAGAATCCATCCACTGAAAGCGACGATGCATTTCGTCGCCCACACGAAACCAGTATCTTCGTCACACCTTCCGATGTGATCGAATATCTCTTCTGCCCAAGATTTTTGTATTACATGCATGTTTTGGATATCGATCAGCACGAACATAAACGCTTACTTGTAAATAAAGGAAGGGACATTCATCAGTTAAAATTGGTTAGGAATAAAGAATATCTTCGCAAAAAAATCGGCTGTATCGATAAACAATTGGATGTTTATCTTACTTCTGCAAAACACAGATTGGTGGGAAGAATTGATGAAGTTCTATTTCTGGAAAATAATTTTGCTGCTCCTCTGGATTATAAGTTTTCTTTCTGGGAAGGTAAAATATATAAAACATACAAAACTCAACAGATACTTTATGCACTTCTAATCGAAGAGAATTTCCAAACGAAAGTCGAGAAAGCTTTTATTGTTTATATTCGCACCAATAATCATTTGGAAGAAATTTCCATAACACCCAAAATGAAACAAGAAGCATTAAAAATTGTGGATGAAATCTTTGATATTTTGAATCTTAATTATTATCCGGCAGCAACCAGATATAAAAATAAATGTCTGGATTGCACTTATCGGAATTTGTGTACTGTCTGAGACAAAATTTGTCTGAGACAAAATTATTGACAATTTAAGGTCAATTCTGCTCTTTACAGATTAATAGAGGTGTTCACAAAAGTCTGAGACGCTGATTTTGGTGTATTTTATACATTTATAAGAATTTTCATTTGAAATCTAATTATATTTTACAAAATCTAATTATAATATATTTCAGATAGTTACGAAAAAAGCGCCTTTGAATTTGTTATCCATTAAACCAAGGATTGAAAC
>JAIPJH010000103.1 GCA_021734245.1 Candidatus Cloacimonadota bacterium
GTTTGCACAAATGATAAACCATTGAAATGGTTACTACAAAAGGCTTTGTTTGCTTTTCCCATGAATAACCCAGTGAAATTGAATTGATTTCACAGGTTAAAAATTCATGGGCTTGAAAAAAATGAAATTATTGTGTTTTCTTTGATTACTGAAAAATAAATATTTTTCGGGGGATGCGTACTCGTCTTTTTACTTTGACACTTCTTCGCTTACTCGCTTTTCCGCTTTGTCTCCCGCAGGCCCCGGTGTAGTTCTGACTATTTCTCTTTTACTTCGTAGCCGCATTCTTCCAAAATCGCTCTTACGTAGGGAGAGAACTCACTTTCCAATTTCATCTCTACCCATTTTCTCTGTAATTCACCACCGTTCTGCCAAAGTGCACTTAGAGCTTCTGCTCGAATAAGTTCATTATCACTGATCGCCATTTTTTCAAGTTGGTTCATAATTTCGAATCTCTGCTTTTCATAGTCTATAGTGGTGCTGTCGGCAGTTACTCGAAGATAAGTGGAAATTGCTTTTAATGTTATTTCCGGATATTTGGTTTTGGTTTTATGGTATTGGTTTAAAAGTAATTTTGCAGTTTCTGGAGTTTTGTAACTTTTTAAAGAATTCAAGGCTGCTGAACGGACTGTGAAAATTTCATCATCAAGAGCTGAGATTAGTGTGGAAACAGCTGTTTCATCTTTCAATTTACTGATCGCACCGACTACTGTCAGTCGGCAGAGTTCATCTTCATCGTCGATAAATTTGATAATCTCTGTAGTCGCGGTTTTATCGCCAATGTTGCCCAAAGCTCCGATGATCGAGCGTCGCAGATCGAAGTATTTTTTTTTGGAAAGCATCTCCATCAAAGGTCCTACAGCTTCTTTGAATTTAGTTGTTCCCAAAAATCGGATTGCATTTTTTTGAATTCTCTCATTTTCATCATAGATTTTTTCCAGCAGCAGAGGTGCAATAGAATCGGGATAAGTTTTCACGATCGTATCGATAAGGCGTAATTCCAGGCTGGAATCCGTTCCCAGTTTATTTTCGCAAATGTATTCCACTCCCTTTATTCCTTTGGCTTTATAGGCTTCGATAGCTCTGGCTACTTTCTGCCGGTTCGAACCAACCTGCCACAAGGATGCTTCTGTAAATAATTCTTCTGCAGTTTTCAAGGAATCTTCCACTGTTAAAACTATCTCTTCAATCGGTTCTTCATTAATGCTGGCAATCACATTTCGATCCAGATCAAGTCCGATGCCCCAATCGTTGAAAGTCCAGAGTTTACCATTATCTGCCAGGCTATTGCGAGAATATCTGTCTCTTCCTTCCAAATCCAGGAAAATACCGCAACCGGCAAAACCTCTTCCCCAGCGCACCGAGCCGAAACTGTGATCTTCCCAGGTGGAATACATATCATCGCCCAGTTTGTCGATAAACAGCGCAAAAGAATTAGTGAGAGCTACTCCATATCCACCGGAAACTGTGTAATAATCATTTCCTGTTTCATCAACCAGCATTCCCACAGAAAGATCGTGAGCAGTTCCTCCGATCACTCCGTTCCGGCTGTGATATTGATCATCGCCACCTTGATCCCATAATGCTCCAACCGCCAGATGAATTCCAGCTCCCTGACCGTATTGAGCTGCATTATAACTGTCATTTCCTCCGCCATCGATCAGCATTCCCAAGGAATACCAGTAAGCCGAACCTTCGCAGAAAACTTCGCCTTCGTAAAAATCATTTCCACTTTTATCGTAAAGCACACCAATTCCACCACCTGCTCGTGGACGCCAGCCCATGCCGAATCCGTGACTGAAAGATTGATAATCATCTGGTAAAAGAGGAGCATGTAAATAGGCACCTCCGGTGCGATAAGTGTCATCTCCACCGCTATCCTGCAATAATCCATAACCAAAAACCGAACCCATTCCCTGCGCCCAGATCTTAGCAAAATACCTGTCGTCACCTTCACCATGATCCATCAAAATACCGATTCCTACATTTCCTGCTGCTTCACCAAAAACTCCGCAGCGATAATCGTCTTTTCCATCAGCATCATATAAAATTCCAGTTCCAAAAATACCAACTCCCTGAGAATAATCCGCTCCGTGGTAAATATCGTCGCCTTCGTCATCTATCAGAATTCCACAACCCAAAAATCCAGCTCCCTGATTTACAGCCTTTTCACCCTCGAAATAAACATCATTTCCACCGTAATCGATAACAGCAGAAAAAGGATTTCCCAGCTCACCCAAAGCTCCGCCGGCGCGGCAGCGATAAGTATCATTTCCGCCCAGATCGATAATTACAGCATAATCATAACTATAAACATTATCGCCTTTTCCACCGATGATAATATCACCAAAATCTGTGTGCCAATGAGCCAGCATTTCTCCCTGCATTCCCGCTAAAACATGATTGGGAGTAACAAGTTCTTCCTTTTCCCAATCTGTATTTTGATAAATCTCCCAGATAATTCCGGCAAAGATCATTCCGGCAGTATTTAGCGAAGTTCGATCTATTTTTTTGATAATGTTCAAAAGGTCATCTTTATCCACAACTCTGGAAGTATCGGCTTCTGCATTAAACTCTCTCTGCCAACTTCCTGCCAAATCTTCAATTCGAGGATCGTTTTCATCTGCCCACAAACCGGGAGTACTCATGATCAGATCGTGCAATTCCCATTCATCCAGATTAAGTAGCGCTTTTTCTCGATATTTTTCTGCTTCGATCATTGCATTTTCCAATAATTCAAATACATTTCCTGGATTTTCAATTTCCACATCCCCAAGTTCAACATCTAACTGTTTGGATGCAAACTCAAGAAATTTGATTGGATCTTCCCAGCTTTCATCTGCAATATTAACCGTTTCTTCCACGTATTCCGGCAAATCCAGCGGATTATCCAGAAGATGATCGATCACTTTCAATTTGAATGTATCATCTTTTACCCAGGCTTTTTCAAAGCCAAGTTCAGAAGGGTCTAAATGCAAATATGTAAGGCAACTATCCAAAGCGGAAACACTGAGTGAATCGAGCATTTCGGCTTGAAGGAAGAAGTTAACAACAAATAACAACGAGCAAAAGATTAATATACTTTTCATTTATACCTCTTTGTCATACTGAGCGATGTTGAAGAAAAAGTATCAATTAATCTTCCCATATCCTTCGATAAACTCAGGATGACTTTCTTTTTTTTCTAAAATAAAATTCAAAACAATATACGATCAATATGATCGCTTAACGTTTTCGAGAAAGATAATGAAAAATTATTCGTCAAATAAAAAACTATTTCTTGGCTTATTAATCTGTGAAATTATTCTATCATACATGAAAAATGAATTGAATGAAATTGTAAAAGATCTTCCTTCTAAACCGGAAATTATGGGTAGCAGAAACCTTCAAATTTCTGCAGTTCTGGTACCTTTTATCAGAATCAATGATGAATATCAACTTCTCTTTGAAAAACGCGCTGATCATATTCGACAAGGAAGTGAAATATCCTTTCCCGGAGGAGGATTCGAAGCGGAATATGATACAAACTTTCAGGATACAGCGATTCGAGAAACCTGTGAAGAATTGGGAATTGAACCAGAAAACATTAGAGTTTACAAACCATTCGAAACGGTTGTTGTTCCGCATGGAAAGATAATTTATTCCTTCAAAGGAGAAATCGATTCTGCAGTTTTAGATTCGATGAAGCCAAATCATGAAGTGCAATATGCTTTTACAGTTCCCTTAAAATGTTTTCTGGAAAATGAACCGGAAATCTATCAGGCAAGATCTCAGATATTTTCTTTTAAAATCGATTCTTACGGTAATGAAAAGATACTTTTTCCGGCAGAAGAACTTGGCATTCCAAACAAATACCAAAAAGCCTGGGGAAAAAGACTTTATCCTATCTACGTTTACCGTGTACAAAATGAAGTGATCTGGGGAATTACCGGACAGATAATTTTTGAATTGATGCAGAAATTGAGAAAAGCTATTTAATTGATTTCTTCTCTTTTTTCAATTTCCTGTATTTTCTATATTGAGGAATTTGGGAAATAAACAAACCACAAATCACGATCAGAATTCCTAAAACTTTTAGTAATGGAAGTGGATCATTCAAAACTATATAAGCTATCACAGCCGTAAAAACGGGAATCAGATTAGCAAATATATTCGTATTGATCAGTCCGATCCGGCGAATAGCAAAAGTAATGAAAATAAATGATAAAGTTGAAGGCATCGTTCCCAGTTTTATAATGTTTGTAATAGCTTCAACATTGTGGTGTATTGTCATAAAATATTTACCTTCTGCAAAGATAAAGATAGGAATGAAATAGAGAAGTCCGATCATATTTTGGTATTTCACGATCGTTAATGATGAATATTCACTCGAAATTGATTTGAGAGTAAGTCCATAAACAATCGCTGAAGCAACAGCTCCGAACATCAAAATAATTCCCGGAATAGAATTCGTTCCCGATCCATCGCTGCGAACTACCATCGTTACACCCACAAATGAAAGTAATAATCCAAAAGCTACCCAGTAACCAAAATATTCACGGGAAATAAAATGGGTGAAAATCGGTGTGAATACTGGAATAGTGGAAACAATGATCGAAGCTGTGGTTGCTGTAACCATCGTAAGACCTACACTTTCACAAAAGAAATAGAGAAAAGGCTGCAGCAGTGCAAGCAGAAAAAAATGCTTCCAATGGCCTGATTGAATTTTCTGATGTTTTTTTGCTAAACTCATCAGGAAAGAAAGAAATAACGTGGCAACAACCAGCCGCAAAGTAATGATAGTGATAGGACCGTAAACAACATTAACCTGCTTGAACCAGACATAACTATAGCCCCAAAACAGCGAAGCAAACGTCGCTGCCAGGTAAACTATCATCTTTCCTGCTTTAAATTTTTCCATGAAGGCGAACAAATTATTGCGCAAAATTTTGTCAATTTGATCGTTCAAACAGCTGTTGAATTTTGAGTTATAATAAAATTCTTGCCATCAATCTTTGTAAATTAAATTATCGTGCAGATGATCGGGAGGTAAGATGGAAAGCAGAAAAGAAGTTTATCAACTTGTAATTCAAGAAGAAATCAAAGCACAGAATCTCTACAAAACCTTAGCCAAAGCGTTGAATAAGACAGATTCGGAAGATATCTTTGAAAAGTTGATAAAAATAGAGAAAATCCACGAAGAAAAAATTATTGAGCTCTTTAACAATGAATTCCCTCAGCAGGAATTGAATATCGACAGAAATTTAACACCAAAAGTTGAAAATGATATTGATCTGGAATCACCGGAAAAGGCACTCAGATTTGCAATATCCAAAGAAGAAGATGCACAGCAGATCTATTTGGAACTGGCTTCCGGGGCCGAAAATCTTAAAAACAAAGAACTTTTTGAGAAGTTTGCTGCTGACGAAAGAAATCATAAAAAATTATTGGAAGATGAGATCAGCCGGCTGGGTGGCTTGATGACCTGGTTCGATGAATCTGAATTGAATGGCTTGATGGAATATTAGAAAACACTAAAAGGAGAGAATAAAATGAAAAAAATCAGCTTAATTTTGTTGATTGTAATGCTTGGTTCCACTTGCATCTGGGCACTCAAAATTGGTAGAAAAATACTTCCCGACACAATGAAAGCAGGTGATATTGAGCTACTTTTAAATGGTGCAGGATTACGTAAGAAATTTATTATCAAAGTATATGCAGGAGCACTTTATCTTCCTGCCAAAAACAGCAATGCAGCACAGATTGCAGCTGCCGATGAGCCGATGGCGATAAAGATGCATTTCATTTATAAAGCTGTTGATCCCGATAAACTGATCGAAGCCTGGAATACAGGCTTTGCCAAAAGCGATATATCGAACCTGCAAACCGAGATTAACACGTTCAATTCCTATTTTAACAAGGATGCTGTAGAAGACGATGTTTATGATATTATTTATCTACCAGGTGAAGGAACATCATTATTCATTAACCATGAACTGAAAGGCACAATTGCAGGCTTGGAATTCAAAACCGCTCTCTTCAACATCTGGCTTTCGGATAATACTGAACTTCCAAAACTGCGCGATGCTATGCTGGGGAATTAGATTTGAAGAATAAATTGATAAAATGCCGAAATTGCGGCAAAATGGTTGGTTCCAAGGCCAAGCGCTGTAAACATTGCGGTACAATGTTGCGAATGCCGATTGCAGGATCGATCATCATTATTGTAATCGTTCTTTTCATAGTTGCTATGTTTTTGATCGGTTATTTAGAATCTGGATAAAACTATTCAGAAGGAGGAAAAAATGAATTTAGAATATTCTTTTTTATGTAAAAAAGGTATGAAACGCTCCAAAAATCAGGATTCATATTTTGTTCCTTCCAAAGCACATAACACATCTGAAAAAGGAATGTTGTTTGCCATAGCAGATGGCGTTGGTGGATATGCAGCAGGAGATGTTGCAAGTAGTATCTGTTGTGAAATGCTGGGAAGAGATTTTTACGCAGAATCAGAGATAGATTCTATTCCCCACTGGTTGAATGATGAGATCATCAAGATAAATTCCCGAATCCTGGAAATGGGCAAGCAGGAAGAAACAAAAAGATTGGCTACGACAGTAGTAAGCCTGCTTATCAAAGATGAACTTGCTTATTTGAACAACGTGGGAGATAGTAGAATTTATCGCTACAAAAAAGATAAACTTTGCCAGGTCACTGAAGACCATTCTGTAGTTTGGGAATATTACATTCGCAACATTATCACCAAAGATGAAATCATCGAAAGCAGGAATAAACATCTTCTCACAGAAGCGATCGGTCTTAATCGCTATCCTCGTATAAATAGCTATTTTCTTGCACTTCCCAGGGAGTTTTGTTTTCTACTCTGTTCTGATGGTCTTACCGATGTTGTTACCGATGGACAGATCGAAAATGTTATGCAAGAATATTTTGAAGATTTGGATAAATGCACCAAAAAACTGTATAAACTTGCTATCGAAAATGGTTCTCGTGACGATGTAACAATTATAATTGTAAGAAATAAAAATTAGAGGAGATTATGAAATATTTATTTACCTTCTTATTGATTATTACCTTAGCTTTTTTAGCAGCAGAAAATTTTGACTTTACTACGATCAACATAGATTCTTTGAACGCCGTTGCTACTCAAGCTTATCATGATGGGGAATATCAAAAAGCTGCTGATCTTTACATTCAATATATGCAATATGATATAAAAAACGGCAGCGTATGCTACAATCTGGCTTGTTGTTATGGATTATTGGCAAACGATTCTCTGGCAACAAAATATTTAAGATATGCCTACGATAATGGCTTTACCAATATTGAACATATCAAGAACGATCCTGATTTCGAAAAAGTTCGGGAATCTGAAATTTTTTCCAAATTAATTAAGAAATTGGATAAAGGAACTAAAGAGCCCTGAAACGAAAAAACTATTACCCTGGAAGGGCAATATCTTATCACCAGTAAAATCCGCTTCCCCGAAAATTGCAGTAAATATGATCCTTTACCACTGCTTGTTGCTTTACATGGCTTTGGTGATGATCATGAAAACTTTAAAAGACTTTTTGATGAACAAAACGACATGATAGTGGTTATTCCTGAAGCACCATACCCATTTTCGGTGGGAAAAGATATTGGTTTTAGCTGGACTGCCATGGCAAATGTAAAAGAAGATCTTGGAAAAGATTCCATGTTGCTGGATTCTGAAAATATTAGGAATATCATCGAGTATATGAAAGATAAATATAACATTACAAAAGTATATCTTTTGGGATTTTCTCAAGGAGCAGGATTAAGTTATATTGCTGGAATCAAGAATTATGACATCATCGATGGAATTGCACCATTTGGCGGATGGTTCGATGAAGAATACATAACAAGAGCTCATTTGAAATTTGCCAAAGAAAATCTGGATATTTTTATTGCACATGGAATTAATGATAACGTTATTCCTTTGGAATCTGCAGAGGGAGCTTTTAATAATTTAACCGAGAAAGGTTACAACGTTCATCTGGAGAAGTTTGAAGGAGCTCATCAAGTGCCTGCAAATGCACAAAAAGCAGCATTGGAATGGCTGAAGGATCAGAATAAATAGTAATCAAAGAATCATAAACATTTGACATTTGATCTATGCTTGAATTGCTTTGCGCCAATGAAATTAGTTGGAGTTGTAAATGTATAATGGAATATTATTTGGAAATAAAATCGCAGATATTGTTTTTGTTGCTCTCTTCTCGGCTCAAGCTCTCAAAGTTATCATTTCGCTTTTCACCGAAAAGAAAGTAAATTTTCGTCGTTTTTTAGATACAGGCAGCATGCCAAGTTCTCATACTTCATCGGTTGTATCACTCACTACTGCAATTGCAATTAAGGAAGGATTGGATTCCACCTTATTCATTCTGAGTTTAGTTTTTGCTGTGGTGGTAATGTATGATGCAACAGGTGTTCGCAGAGCAGCAGGAAAACAAGCTGCAGTTCTTAATAAAATTGTAGAAAATGTTCGCAAAAAAGAAGGTCATTCCATCATAGAAGAAAACTTGAAAGAACTTTTAGGTCACACTCCTATAGAAGTTTTTGGGGGAGCAATTTTGGGAGTAGTTGTTGCCTTCCTTATGAGCTGAAAAATCTTGAAAACGCAGAAGCTGAAATTCGGATTAACCCTGATTCTGATTTCAGCATTTTTTTTTAATTTAACAGCAACTGAAGAACCAATTTTTAAACAGATAGGTTCAGAATTTTTATCCGGCCTTTTGAAAGCCAATTTTAGGGAAGTACCTTTAGATCAACTAATGGCATTGAATCGAATTGCAATAGAAGAAATAAAATTCCCCGCCGAAATTTCTCATCCGTGTCTGCTTTTCAATTCAGCGCAAATAAAAGAAATAAGATCACGCAGATTTAAACAGCCTTATGATGAATGGTATGACAATATCATCACCACAGCGCTTTCATATAATTTTGATTCGAGCTCTTCATTTCTATCTGAGATCAAACGCAGCAGAATTGCCAAAATGAATGCTTTCTCCTGGTTTTTATCGGGCAACAGAAACTATCTGAAAGAAACCAGACTTGCCTTATCAAGTATCTCGGAAATTCGACCGCCAACAACTGGAGAAGGAGGAAATCCGGGAGAAGGTTGGGGCGACTGGATGGAAGCGGCAGAAGCATTGAAGAATTTTGCCATTGCCTACGATCTCATCTTTCCAGAACTTAACAGGCAGGAACAAGCTTACATTGAAAAAAGAATGTCAGACAAAATTGCTCAGATCCATAAATATTATCTTCATTTTCCAGATAAAATCGAAGCAAAAGAATTTGCTTTTGGCCTGGGTATTCCCAAGAATAATCACATTATCCAAATTTCATCTGATATTGCAGCTGCAACTTTAGTTCTAAATGTTCCCAAAGCAAAAAAATGGTTCGATAATTCTATAACTGAATTGCAAACAGGTCTTTCTAATATTATGAAGGATGGAACTTACAAGGAAGGACCCTATTATGCACGTTTCATAAATTATCACCTCTTCCCTTTCTTTTTCTATATTTCCAACATTTGTAATAACAATCTTTCTGATAATCCCAGAATTCAAAAATTGAATGACTGGCTGCTAAATATGGAAATGCCGGATGGCAGTTTGCCGCTTGTGGATGACTCTTTTGATGAGAATCTGCTTTATCTTCCCATAGGAATTGGCCTGGCTCCGCAAAGCAGAGAAATGCGATATGTATTTCAGAAAACCAAATCAAGATTCAAAAAAACTGACACAAACTGGGTTGAAGCATTCTGCGCCTATCAAAATAACCTTCGAAGCAGAAAACCAGATTACCAGCACTTTTATCCTGATGGTGGCTATGCTATTTTTCGAGGAAAAGATGAAATAGTCGGTACTCTGGTTTCAGAACCGGATCGAAACTCAATATCTTATCACGATCATATCGAATCGACAGCCTTCACCTGCTTCGCCTATGATCATCATTTTCTTATCGATAGTGGATACGGTCCCAAAGGTGTAAACGATAAAAACAGGAATTGGTTTACATCTGCTCGTGCTCATAATATTCCACTTATAAACGGATCAGGGCCCGATCAGAATCCTGTGTGGGGAGATGATATTACAAGCCAGGCTGCAAATAGTTTCAGCATGAAGAATCTTACTTCATCAACTGTGATAACAAACTATCAGGAAACTGACGTTCACAGGAATGTTTGGCTGGTAAATGAAGATTTCTTTGTAGTTTATGATCGACTGAGATCAGATGAAAAGCAGCGTTTCAGTATTCCCTGGCATGGAAAAGGTGATTTCACAAAATCAAAAAATAATAAAGTAGCCTGGAAGCAAAGTGATGCAGAGCTAAGAGCAGAATTTCTCTCAATTTCTGAAAAACCGATTTCGTTAAAAGATAGGATTGGCTTAAATTCTTTTGCAGATGATAATGATCATCATATTGCACAAATCTACTTTCCTACCAATTATAGTGCTGAACTTGTTTCCATCTTCATTCCAGAAAAAACGGAAAACCCCGAAATTTTAATTAAGGAACTGTCCGTTAATTCAAATGGTAAAATTGAAGCCAGAACCATCGAAAACTTCAATTCGGGTGATCTGGTAAAGGTGATCATAGCAGAAAGCAATTGGCGATGTGCCGATATAGAAAGTGATGCAAAATGTGCGATTATTCAGGAAAATTGTTTCTCTAAAATTTTCAGTTTGAAATCAGTAACTTATTTGAAAATTGCTGATGAAACGATTTTCGAAGCAGATCAGGAAATAGATTTAACATTCAATTTTGCTAACAGTTACGGATATTTGGAAACAGGTGGAAATAATATTGATATAAAATTCCATCAAAT
>JAIPJH010000104.1 GCA_021734245.1 Candidatus Cloacimonadota bacterium
ATGTTTCTGATTGGGTAAACCGAACCAAGCCAAGTAAACCTTCACCACCTGCGATGGCTCGTATTAATGAAGTATATGGCTTGAATCTTAACTGGCTGATCACCGGAAAAGGCGAAATGTTCATTCCGGGTGCAGATGGGAAACTGAATTTGGATGGCAAAAAGGCAAATCTGGAAGAGTTATCTGGTAACGGATCTGTATTTCAATACAGAATCAATCCCTTTGAAGCCAGGAATATAACTTTGCCCATCTACGGAGAGATAGCAGCCGGAGAACCTGTTAAGAATCACGATATCGAGCCAATGAAGTATATTGAGATTCCCAGAGCTTACTTATCCGATAAAGAAAAAACTTATTGCGCACTTAGGGTATTGGGAAATAGTATGTCTCCCAGAATTTCCGATGGTGATATTGTGGTTATACATGAATCAGCGGATATTCATAACTTAAATGGAAAAATATGTGCCTGCCAGACACCGGATGGTATTACACTCAAGAAGCTACAGCTTGATGAAGAGAAAAAGCGAGTTCTTCTAAGACCGCTTAATCAAGAATACGATGTAATTGTCTTAGAAGAATACGAACTGGAGACTTTCAGGATACTCGGTGAGATGGCTTTGTTGTTTAGGGTGGTGTAAATGAATACAAGTACTAAAAGTCCCATTGTTACTTATTTTGATTGGAATATAATTGCTTACTATCGAGATTTCCTATTCAAAAATGAAATGAAGTATTCGGATCAATTTGAGAAAATACAAAAGCTATTATCAGATAAAGAAATATTATCCTATTATTCTGATGCTCATATTAGTGATTTGATCCCCATAAATGATCCAGGTTCTTTTGATTGTTCTAATGATCTCGCAGCGATATCAAAGATTACACAAGATATTTATTTGAGCTACAACATATTAGATGTAGAATTCAAGTTTCTAATAGAAAATCCCAAAAACATATATGATCATATGCTTAAAAACCATAATCCAGTTTTGAATTTAGAAACGATTTTTGAACCCGATGATCCTTTAGGTGGAATGTTAAATTCTTTTCTAAAGATGATTCCATCACCGATACCTACTAATTCTCCATATAAACCTGATAATAATAACACTCTAATGGATGTAATGAAGTATTTCACCGAATGGAATAATAAAACGATATCAGATCCAAAAGTCTATAGACAGAGGAAAAATGAGTTATTTGATGCAGATACTACAAATACTTTTCAAGACATTAATTCAGAATTGCAGAATGGAGATACAGAGAAATTTGAAGCTCTTTTAAAAACCCTATTTAAACATGCTGGAAAAATGATTAAATCTCGTTTAGATGAGACAATGCTAATATTCTTATTTTTAGATCAAGTTAGATATGCCTCAGATAGAGCTCAAAAAAATATACAAGCTGATTCTCAGCATGCAGCATATGCTTCAATAGCAGATTCTAAGTACTTCGTATCAAATGATAAAAATTTATTAAAGAAAACAAAAGTTGCTTATAAAATATTAGATATCTCAACTATACCGATTGGATTAGATGAATTTCTTAACCTTTTCCAATCAGTATAGTTTATTAAATGTTTTTCATATAATTTAGAATTGAAGAAAACTGGACTTTTATTGATTTCAAATCTGACAAATTAACATTGTCTACTAACATTTGGTCATAATAATCTTTCAGTAATATTAATTTAGCTTTTAAAACAGCTCTTGAATGATTTCTTCTAAAAATTTTATCACATTCTCTTTTATATTCTTCCGAACTAATCCTGGAATCTTTATTAATAACAGAAATATCAAATTTAGATAATAGATTATTATCATGATTATCACAACTTGAGTAATTAGTAAATAGTGCAATATTATTTTTGAACAGCCCATAATATCTTTCTTGATCTTTTGATGTAGCCCTATTTTGAAATTGAGTAGATGGAAATATGAAGCCATCATAACTTATATTCGGATAATTTCTAATTTGCTCTGTAATCAATTGTGGTATAACATATTGTTCGATAAAAGCTTGCCCTTTGATGTCCTTCTTTTTAAAAGTACAAAATTGAGATATAATAAATTTCTTAAAGTCAGTGATGAATGTTGAGATGTTTGGAATAACATGTGTGTGTTGACAAGATAAATTAGAACCACTTCCAAAAATGGGTATAATGTTTAAATTAATTAAATCAAATAAGTAATTTGAAATATCGTACATAGTTAATGTTTCATTATCCCTAATACACCAAATAGAAAAATCTAATTGATTGAATTTATTTAAATCAGAGCGAAGTTCTAAAATAACTGTTGGTAAGGAAGCTCCTAAATATATAAATGGTTGCCCAGTAATACTGAATCGATAATTATTAATCTTGTATAATTCATTAAAAGGAACATGATAAAAGTAATCTACTGATTGATTGGTCTTTAATAAATTATTTTCTATGTAGGATTTTAACCGTTTACAAAGATTACAACCTTTATATTTCTTTTTAAATCTGCCTCGAAAAGTAACTGGGTAGTATTCTTCGAAATTAGAAACTGAATCAAATAGATTATTTGTACTCAATAAACTGTTAGTTAAATTCGAAGCTAAAAATGTATTACCATTAATATAAGTTTCATATATATTAATAAGATCATCAAAGAAAACCTGTAGCTGGGAAGATGATTGCAAAATTCTATCTTGAAGACAGTCAAGCCAATTCCACATATTCTGCTTGCTACTTTGAGAAAAATCATCAATTTTTGGATTAAGTTCGCAACAATCAGATATATTTTCCAAATGATTAAATTCTGACCAAAAAATCTCTTTATAATTCCTTAGAACATCCTCGAATCTTTCAGTTTCAATTTCTGCATATTGCTTAAGACCGTGCTGATATTGATCAGATAAAAATCTAAATAATGATACTCCCATACCTTTCATTCCCAATATTCTTTATTTTTTTATTTAAGAGTTTCAAGTCGAGTGAATATGTCAATTTAATTCCGAAATTCGGGTAAAGCGAATTTTCGATCGTTTTTTCACCGTTTTTTCATTTTGCCCTTAAAAACCGTTTTTTCAGAAAGTGAAAAAGCGAAAAAGCGTAAAAACGGTATGGTTGTGCATCGTTCTGCCTATCCCTAAACGAGTAAGCATTTGATAAACCTAATAGATAAAAGCATTTAGGAGACACAGCAGCTCCCTAAAAAGACCGCAAAGGTGGATTCGTTCTGATAAGGAACTCCCTGAAAAGACCGCTAATGGCAGATTTGAAAAAACGACTGCAAAAGCGAGTTATCAACCTAATATTAAAAGAGATACCGAACCGGCTAATCGTTTTATCAGGTGGCAGGTTTGGGTGTCACTTTTTAGTTTTTTCAAGATGATGTTCATGAGAAGCATCCTCGAAAATGTGAAGTCTGGAACCGGGTAGATTTTCTTGATAATATCGGGTCGTTGCTGGTGTTGCCTCGTCAAATTCTCCACAAGTGAATAAAACCGGAAGATCGATCTTGTACAATTGGTCTACTCGTTCATAATTTTTCAAACTGCCCGTCACTGTAAATTCACTTGGACCCCACATGTATTCATATTGCGCAAAATTAAGTTCAGAAAATGCTCTGTTAAGACACTCGGGCCAAGACTCCAGGCGATAGACGTGTAACTGGTAAAATTCCATCATGGCATTTTGATATTCCGGTGAATTGTATTCTCCGGTTTTTTCGCACTGCAGGATGGCGTTTCTGGTCTTTTCCGGTAATTGCTCGATATATATCTGCTGATCTGCAATCCAGCTGGAAGTGCTGAGTAATGCGCCGGAGAGGATGACGCTCTTCACGCCTTCGGGTTTTTTCGTAAGTATATATTCTGCTGCCAATGACGAACCCCACGACTGCCCTAACAAATGCACCTGATCCAATCCTAAAGAATTACGCACCTGCTGCAGTTCTTCCACAAAACGGTCTATGGTCCACAGTGAAGTATCAGCCGGTCTTTCGGAATTGCCGCAGCCCAGTTGATCATAGAAAACAACAGGACGCTTATCGGCAAGTTTTTCCAGAGGCTCCAGATAGGTATGCGAAGCACCGGGACCGCCATGCAGAATGAGAAGCGGTATCTCGGATTTATTCTTGCCCACAATTTTGTACCAGACTTTGCCACCGGTTACAGAGATGAAACCTTCTTCCATATTCTCAGTAGATTTTGTAATTTCATGCTTTTTTGGCATAACACATCCTCCTATTAAAATTCCAGAAAGTATCAATATTTTAAAAAATGTTGTACATGAATTCATTGTATTCCTCACCCAGCCTGTCTTATGCCAAAGTTTCAAAACATTGTCTGAATCAGCAGCAGCTAATTTGATTTGATATTTAACCACTTCATTTCCTTATTCCCAAAATTCATTGAATTAAAGAAAATTCTTAAATTTGACTATCACCGTGGCAGAGCCAAGGTGTATCTAAATTTATTTCAGCAAGCTGAAAATCGAATTTTCATTATTTACCCCTCTGCCTTCGGCATCTCCCCTCAAACAGGGGAGAAATTTCGGAAAACCCCGACGCAAGCGTCGAGGAATTCTATTGATTAAAATTAATTCGCGGATGATTATCTGTCAAAGAAAAGACGCAGAAGTATACTTCAAAAATCTGCTAATTTGACAGAGAAAAAAATCCCAGCTCCATTTCTGGTTACCGGGATTATTATTTTCTATTTTTTTCTAGATTTATTTCTTGTACTCCAAACCAAATCCATATGGAAACATGGGATTATAACCTTCATCACCCAGATTCCAGTTCTCATCATCGTAGCGCGGCCAGGAAAAGCTGAGTTTTCCCTGTATTGGATAATCACCAAATAGTACATCAGCAACTCCTTGCCCTTCCGAGCCGGGGAACCAGGCAACTACAAATGCTTTTGTTTCTGCCAATTCCTGCTCAATTACCAGCGGACGTCCACAGATCATGACAGCAACTACCGGAATACCTTTGCTGGTAATATTTCTGATAGTTTCAAGATCTTCCGGATGAAGTTCATGCAGATACAGATGTGTTCCATAAGGTCCTTCTTTCATGATTGTTGCATCGTCTTTATCATAAGTTTCATCAGCAGTGGAACCTTTGCTGATCTTCAAGCCTTTAGCAAGGCCTTCTATTCTGATATCACCCAGCATTTCTGCATAAGGTATTTCACCAATACATACGATCGCAACCTCGTGCTTTTCGGGATCAGCATTTAAGCCATCGACGTTTAGTTCGGCGTTTGGAGCAACTCTTTGAATGCCTTCCCAGATAGAAGTTCCACCAATAATTGATGATCTGTGAGGTGTCTCTTTTTTCACTTTTTTATCTCTTAGTTTCTCTTTTTCAGAATCAGACATTATATAGGATTGGTCTTTTGATTCATCTGCATCATCTACACCCTGCCAGGCTACGGTGAATCCACCACATTGATAACCGCGGTTGTGAGCATTTTTTCCAGCAACTAAAATTTTGGCATCTTTTTTTAGTGGTAAGATATCATCTTCATTTTTCAGCATTACCATTGATTTGCGTACAGCTTCCCGGGCAACTTCCCGGTGTTCTTCAGAACCAAAACAAGAAGTGTCTTGGGATAATTTTCTTTCAGAAGGTCTTGGTTTTTGGAACATACCAAATTCAAATTTCACTCTTAGAATACGACGAACAGCATCATCCAAGCGTTCCATAGGAATTCGTCCATTTTGTACATTCTTTTTAATGTGATCGATGAATTCTTTCCATTTTCCAGTGATCATGAACATATCCATTCCGGCATTTAAAGCCATCACAGAAGATTCTTCATAACTTTCATCCAGATAATCGATTCCATCCCAATCTGAAATTACAAATCCGTTAAAACCTAACTCATTTTTGAGCAGATCGGTAAGCAGGAATTTATGACCGTGACATTTTTCGCCAAACCAGCTACTTAGCGAAACCATCACTGTCAGCACGCCAGCATCGATAGCTGCTTTGTATGGTGGTACGTGAAGCTTTCGCAATTCTTCTTCACTGATACACATATCTCCCTGATCAATACCGTGCAGGGTTGCACCATCTCCAATGAAATGTTTAGCACAGGCTATCACGTTTTCTTCAGTATAATTTCCCTGCAATCCCATTACAAATCTGGGAGCATATTCAGATACGATCTTGGGGTCTTCAGAATAACTCTCATAAGTTCTACCCCAATGATCATTACGGGCAACAGCCAAGGTGGGAGCAAAAGTCCATTCCACACCTATTGCGGCAATTTCTTTAGCTGTGGTGGAAGCCACTCTCTCCAGCAGATCAGGATCGTGAGCAGCACCCAGACCAATATTATGCGGAAAAACAACAGCTCCCAAAACATTTGTATTACCATGAATTGCATCTACTCCATAGATCAATGGAATAGCTAAATGATCTTCATCTTCTTCCATGGAAGCTGCCCAATATTCATCATTCATTTTGATCCAATCTTCGGGTTTATTTTCCCCTGGAACAGAACCGCCACCACTAAGAACAGAACCAATATGATATTTTTTAACTTCTTCCGGTGTAACAAACTGTCTTTCAGGTTGCACGATCTGTCCGACCTTTTGATCAAGAGTCATTTTTGCCAATAACTCGGAAATTCTATTTTCAAAATTTTTCATAATATATTCTCCAATCTCAATTTAAATCCACATAAATTCGCTTAATTTCTCTATTTCGGATTTTTTCAGCTAATTTACCGGATAATTTATTATCTTTAATAATTGTATTATTCCCTACTTTATCTATCAATTTCCAGGAAGAAACTACAGCTGCATTTTCTCCAAAAGTATCTTTTCTCTTTGAATTATGGTAAGTAACCAAGATCTCTCCCAGAAATATAAAACTGAAAGTATCTTCAGAAAATTCAACATCCTGCCATGTACCATCAAGCATTAATTTTCTGCTTTCAGATTTCTTTGTAAAAAGCCAGCCAGGAAGTGCAGGATCCAAGCTGAAATAAAGCTCATTATTTTCATCAACTTCAAATGGTTTCTGTCCGATTGTCATGAATGATAGAATATTTATAAATTCTGCTGTTGCACCACTTAAGCGCGCTACAAATCCATTACCGTGAATGGAAGGATCAGGATTGGCACTGCTAACGATAAACGATGAATTCTCCAGAATACTTCTGCCGTAAACTTCCGGTTTTAAAAATGGGATAAATACGTTTTTGAAATCACTGTAGAATTGATCGTAAAGTCTGTTTCTCAGAAGTTCCAGCATATATTTGTATTCCATGTGCAGCCAGATCGATTCATTTTCGAACCAGCCGGGTGAAAATGTTCTGGCTCTGCCGATCTCATGTGGTTGATCTGCCAGAGATTCATTTACTTTATACATCTTGAGTTGTTGATCATAAAGTCCACTTTGCCTAATATTATTTGCAAGTTCGGCAGCTTTTTCTTGATCTTTGTGACAGCGCAGATAGTGAACGGGTCCTTCCAGGAAAAGAGGTAAAGGTTTCTGCCGGAATTTCTTTGCTCTGAAACAGGGAAGTCCTTTTTCATTTAACTTATCAGTTTCATGTCCAGCAGAATCAGTTATCTTGATTATGTTATATTCCGTCGGTTCATTTACGAAGTATGTATTGATAACTCCATCTTTTTCATTCCAAGCTTTTGAGATTCCAATATTTAGTTTTTTCAATCCAGCTTTCAGGAATGAAACTATATCGTCTTTAGAAATTTTAACTTCCTTTCCGCTAATTCCCAAACGTGTTTTGGTACGGTATTTTTCTTTTTTGGAGGTTGCTTTATCCCAGAATTCAAACGAAGTTGAATCTGCTTTTAAAATCTTATTCAATCCATTCATGAATGCTATCAATTCTTCAAAGATGACAAAATCTATAACTTCTGGATATATCTCTTCCAGAGCTTCCAGCATGAATAGAATATGGCGTTTCACTTCCAGTGTTTCACTAAGGCTGGAACCGATCAATCCAGGAAGACCATTCAGCGCATCATACCAGTTTGGTTTGTCAGTTTCCATTTCCACACCAACACCATTTGCATCCAGGGAAGCAAGTTTGTTCACCAGCAGGGAAAGCATTTTGTTAAATAATGTTGTTTTGTAAATCTGCCCGGTGCCGTATTCTGTGCGAACTTTATTTTTATCACTCTTTCGCAGATTTATCAGATCATCTTTTTCTTCATCAAAGATCACTGAATTCAACTGCATGGCTTTGCCTTCCCATACAACGTACTTATCATCTCTGGGTTGGACTCGATGAGGATTATCATAAAAAGTGGAATCTTTCTTTTCAAACAATAATTGCTTCTTCTTATCCGGAAACACAGCCAGGAAATTTTCCAGCAGATCCAGATTGTAAGTCCAGTGGTCCGTCCAGAAACCTTCCCCGTATCGCGTATCGTGACTCAGTTCGCATATACTTAGAAAATCAGCTATAAAACTGTCATTTTCACCAGCGATCTTGATTTTGCTGT
This sequence comes from Candidatus Cloacimonadota bacterium, assembly GCA_021734245.1. NCBI lineage: Bacteria > Pseudomonadati > Candidatus Cloacimonadota > Candidatus Cloacimonadota bacterium. The sequence continues at coordinate 8,462 of JAIPJH010000104.1, forward strand.
TTCTTAAGAAAGTCATCAATTCACCTGGTGTAAATGGTTTCTGCATGTTCGAAATTACGGATTCGACATCCTTCTTATCAAGATATTCGGAAAGAACTTTTCTCAATTTCTCTGAATCGATTATGGAAAATCTCTTTTCTTTGATCACGAGAGGATTGAAGCCATCCAACTGGATCAGATTATAAAAATGTTCAACGTTGCCTTCCTGTACATCAGGATTGAAATAGAGATCACAACGGCGATTCTGATTCACATCACGATAATTTCCATTTCCCTGGGAATAGGGTGTTGGATTCAAACGATAATCGTTGTAATCGCGCTCCAGATCACCATGCTTTCGGGAATAGAGATGTAATGCTATTGAATGATTTTTCCCCTTTAATGTATGTGGAAATCCACCACGAAGAGCATTGTCCAGAAAGTTCTGTCTGGCGTATTGATCTAAATGATGGCTGGAACTGCAGATGAAATTATTTTGAGTGAGTGTTTTTATAATTTCGCTATCCTGCTTTGCTTTCTTATCAATATAATCCAGCTGCGTTATTTTTGGGATCAGATCATTCAATTCCTGAACTGAAGTTGCATGAGCAATAACGGAATTATAAGTATAAGTCTCTCCGGTAGCAATATTCGATTTAACCAGCCCCATAGCGCAGGGAAGCCTATTTTCTAATATCTGACCTTTTATTATTTCTTCTGAATCTGAACGCAGAAAATTCTGCGGATAATTGTAATCACCGCGAATTCCGAATATTTTTACCGGATCAACGATTGGCGTAACCAGTTTACCATCTTCTGCAAAGCCTAGATAGAAATTTCCTTTTTTGATCTTCACCACATCCGGGCGGTCGGCTGGTTTTACTTTGCCTTTAAAGAACGGTGCTTTATTCTCGAAATTCACAACTTCCACAAAAGCTTCGAACAAGCGCCGCATGAACTTCAGGCCATTGTTGTCGATTCCGTAGGGAATGATTAGTGGCAACCCATCCAGCATTTCAAATTGCACGGGATTATCACCTAAATTCGTGATCTGAACACGACGAATAAGACCAGCATAATTTTCCTGAGGAATATTAAAATATTCCACAGTAAATTTTAACCCCAAAGTGTGATTTACCTCTTCCAGTTTCAATTTAGATGCTGAAATCGTCATATTTTGAGAACGATCTATTTCTTCATCTCTCAAATTATTTTGAAAAGGCTCGTAGAATTTAACGGCTGAATCAGCTGGAAATTTCAAAAAAGTTCTGAATCCCTGAGTTGTAACCAGATTATATGCCCAATTTGCTGGTAAAAATTCCATAATTGGGTGATGTTTACCTTCTATTCCCATACTGCAAATGCATTGTCCGCGATTCACATAGAAAGTCCACATGGGAATTCCGTTTTTACCTGCTACACCAGGGAAAAAACTTGAGAACAGTTTGGTTGAATTATAGTTTGAAATTATAAATTCACCATTATTTTTTAATTGATATTGTGTTCCTTGCTGAGAAGTCAACACTATCCTCCTTAGATCGATATTAATTATAAGTTTGCAGCCGGTGAAATTGTCTTCACCGGCTGCTTTATTTAACGATTACTTCATCAGGATCATTTTTTTAGTTTGAACATACTTGTCAGCTTTCATTTTGTAGAAGTAAACACCACTTGCTACATTCTTGCCACTATCATCTTTTCCATACCAGGTTACATCATGCATTCCGGCTTCAAGTTCACCGCTTACCAGTGTACGTACTTTTTCACCTTTGATGTTGTAGATTACAAGAGCTACAGTTTCATCCTGGGTCAATCCAAAGGCAATAGTTGTAGTTGGATTGAAGGGGTTAGGATAGTTGCCGTTCAGTGATGTTACCGCCGGGATCAGATTCGGATCTGTTCCGGTGTGATCTACTTCAGCATCTACTGACCACACACCTTCATAATCTCCTGTGAATACAGCTGCAATATTGTATACATAGAAGCCTGTAGGTACATTTGCATGCAGGAAGAAAGTAGAAGTTGTATTAGTTACAAGTGTTCCATCCTGATAAATGTTGTAAGATACAAGTGCACGATCATCTGATGGAGCACTCCACTGTACAAGAATGTTAGGTGGATTCG
>JAIPJH010000105.1 GCA_021734245.1 Candidatus Cloacimonadota bacterium
TGCCTTTACTAACAATAGTCTCAAGTTCTTCATGTTCTGCCTTGCTTAGCGTCACTCTGTACTTTATCATAATCACCTCACTTTTGTGAGACAATTATTCTCATCCCTTACGACTTGTCAAGCTTGACATGACACTAGTCTTTGTCTTTTAAATAGCAGAATAATATTCTCAATACCATTTGAAGAAGTGATACACACAATTCTGCGAGATGGTTTCCTTCTGGTAATACTCAAAAAGTTACCTCAAAATAAAAAAAAAGCAGCGGAAAATCGCTGCTTTTTTGATTTTATCTAGTATTATGCATCAATAATCTGCATTTTACTGTATTCATATTCAGTAAATTTGACAACATACCAGGGACAGTAAATACCAAGTGTGATAACTGTTAAGATTATGCCATGCAGAATTATTATACTGAATAGCTCTCCACCTTCTAACTCGAGTGCAAATTTACCATTTTCACCATAAGTGGTATTATTCATAATATAGTTTGCAATTTTGGCAACTGCCCAGGGTGAATAAATTCCCAAGGTGATTATGGTCAAAATGCCCTGAATCAAATACAAAGAGAAGAGCTCTCCTCCTTCTGCAGTAAAACCAAATTTTTCTCCATCATAACTGGTTCTTTCCAGAATATTTCTTCTGATCTTAACCATAGCCCAGGGAGTGTAAATGCCAAGCGTAATTGCACAAAGAATTCCCTGAATAAATATCAAACACCAGAAATCACATAAATTTGAAGTGTCAAATTGGAAATTCTTGCCTTTATAAACCAGATTTTTCGTATAATATTCGGTGATTTTCAAATTTGCGATTGGTCCATATATTCCCAAGGTGATAGCTGTTAGAATGTAATTTACCAGATACAAACTGAGCAAATCTCCACCACTTCCTTCAAAACTGAATTCGATGCCGTCCAAGCTTGTTTTACCAGCCATGTATTTAACGATTTTAACGATTGCCCAGGGAATATAAATCCCCAGTGTGATTACAGATAGTAACAAATTAACAAGAAAAATTAAAAATAACTCTCCCCCTTTGCCATGGAACTGAAATTGTCCTCGCATTTTACCTCCCTTCTATATTTGTGTGCTGATCTCTTTTTATATTGTATTTAACAGCCCAGGCTAAAAAAATACCACAGATCGTTTGTCTTAAAGGCTGCAAAAAACGCTGGTAATTTTTGATAGTATTGGAATTGCTGGTCAATCTGATCAATATCTTGAGCTTTCTTGGATAATCGATCAAAAGCATTATGCCAGAGCAGATCAATTGCCAACATAATATTCCCAAACCAATTTTGAGCCATAATTCCTGAGCTAAAATATTTGATATGAAAAGATAAAAAATCAGGTTAGCCAAACAGAAAATAATCCAGACGGGACCATTAATAATGAAAAAAGTTTTAGTTTTGCCGATCATTAAGATTTTCCTTTTTTAAATCTTCATGAATCAATATTTACTAAATCTTTAGGAATTTTAAAGGAACCGTTTCAAAAAACTAGCTGCATTTTCCTGTTCAAATTTCAAATTTCCTAACCCTTTTTAAATGAATTTTAATCACATCCTTATAAATTTTTATTCTAAATTATTGTCAAATAAATTATTAAATTCCTCTATATAGAACTGAAGTAAAATAATTATTTTGTAGATCAGGCTTATAGCTCACTGCGTTGCCCGGCTGCTTAAAAATTAATTTACGATTTCAAATCGAAAAATATTTTTTATGCCATTTTACCTACTTATAATCTGCGTCTTCACGATTTTATACTGTCTCCAACTGGACAGCAGTGAATGAACGTTTAAATAAAATGAATGAGAATAAGTGTAATACTCCTTAATGTGTATATTTAACAATGTTTAACCATGTATGTTGTTTAGCGGCTCAAAAATCAACGCATTAAAGAGTTTTTTAAAATAAAGCTGAAGACAAAATGCAAAAAATTAGTAAAGCTTATAGAATTAAAATTATCAATACCAAAAATAAGCTGAAACTATCTAAGATTTTATATAGAGCAAAAACATTTTTACCATGCTTTAAATTTATACATTTTAAAATCATATTGATCAACATACGTCATTTTCCATTGACGCAAAAAGTAATCTGTCAAAAATGAACTCAGCTCATTAAGTTTAGCAATTTCAATGGATTATTGGTTTTGCTTGACGTAAAATTGTGCGTAAAAGAAGTGAATAAAGTATAGATGGAGGAGATATGGATTATTTCTTAACAGAAGATCAACTGGAAATAAAAGAAATTGCCCGTCAGGTAGCGGAAGAAAAGATCAAGCCTGTGCGGGCAAAATATGATGAAGATGATGCTTTCCCCTGGGAAATCGTAGAAGTCTTCAAGCAGACCGATCTGTTTGCTGTTCTCATTCCGGAAGAGTATGATGGAATCAGCGGAAATGTGCTGGATGTTGCAATTATAACTGAAGAGCTCAGTCGTGTCTGCGGCGGTATCGGCCTTTCCCTGGGTGGAACCGGCTTGGGAATCTATCCTGTTCTGATCGCTGGCAGTGAAGAGCAGAAACAAAAATATCTGCCGCTTATTGCCAATGGTGAAAAACTGGCTGCTTTTGCTCTTACCGAAGCCAATGCCGGATCGGATGCCGGCGGCGTTGAATGTACAGCAGTAATAGACGGTGATCATTATATCTTGAATGGAACTAAACAGTGGATAACCAATGGTGGCGAAGCGGATATTTACACAGTTTTTGCCCTGACTGATAAAGCAAGAGGTGCCCGAGGTGCTTCCTGTCTGATCGTAGAAAAAGGTATGGAAGGTTTCTCTTTCGGTAAGAAAGAAGACAAAATGGGAATTCGCGGCTCAGCTACTCGCGAGCTGATCTTCGATAATGTAAAAGTTCCGGTGGAAAACCTGGTGGGACGCGAAGGAACCGGTTTTATGACAGCTATGAAAACTCTGGATAAATCTCGCCCGATGGTAGCAGCTCAGGCGGTGGGAATTGCTCAGGGAGCTTACGAAGAAGCAGCCAAATATTCCAAAGAACGTCATCAATTCGGTAAGCCGATCTCAGCCAATCAAGGCGTTCAGTTCATGCTGGCCGATATGGCAACCCAGATCGAAGCAGCCCGTGCTCTGGTTTATGCTACTGCTCGTCTTATCGATTCCGGTGCTAAACGTTATGCCAAAGAATCTGCCATGTGCAAACTTTTTGCTTCCGATATGGCCATGAAAGTTACTACCGATGCAGTGCAAATTCTGGGTGGCTATGGCTACATGAAAGAATATCCGGTAGAAAAAATGATGCGCGATGCCAAGATCACTCAAATTTACGAAGGAACCAATCAAATTCAAAGATCGGTAATTGCTTCCAATCTGCTTAAGGAATTTTAATAGAGTCGATAAATGGGAAATCAGCAATTTCTCCTCATCGTTCTTTCAGTAATTATAATTGGCATTGCTATTGCGGCAGGATTGCAGATTCAGCATGTGCAGGCTGTCAGTAGTCATCGTCAGATCATGATCTCCAGAATGAACGATCTGCTTTTCCAGGCTATAGCTTATTGGAAAACACCGGCTGTACAAGGTGGTGGAGGAGGTTCTTTTGTCGGCTTTACACCGGCCGGAGCAGTTGATTCCGATCATGTGGCATCCAACTCTCCAGGAGCTGTTAAACTTCTGGAAGAAGATGCTAATTATTTTATCGAGTGGTATTTCAATGATCGACTCAAGATCATTGCCTCGTCCAAACTGTTTGGAGAAGGAAATTACTGGAATAACACCTATAATGCCAGGATTGTTGCTGTATTCGATAAAAATGGCAATGTTGATGCAAATGGTTTTCAAATTTCCGGAAACTGGTAAAAAGAGCCTGCTGTAAATGTGTAAAATTTTATTCAAGGAAAGGTAATTGTGAAGAAGTTACTAGTTCATATCTGTTGTGCACCGTGTTTTGCAGCACCTTATTTTCATTTGAAAGAGGAAGACTGGGATATTCATGGCTTCTGGTATAACAACAATATTCATCCCTACCAGGAATATCAGAAACGACTGCAAACTTTGCAGAAATTTGCCGAAGAAGAAAATATTGACCTCATCATCAAAGATGAATATGAACTGGAAAAATTCCTGCGCCAGGCTGCTTTTAGAGAAGGTGAACGCTGCCGCAGCTGTTATTATGAACGATTGAAATATGCGGCGATCGTTGCCAAAAAGGGAAACTTCGATCATTTCACGACCACTCTTTTATACAGCAAATTTCAACAGCATGAACTGATAAAAGAAATTGGCGAAGCTCTGGGAAAAGAGTACGGTGTTCCATTTTATTATCAGGATTTCCGTAAGTTTTGGAAGGAAGGAATAGAACTTTCCAAACAAAAAAAAATGTATCGCCAGCAGTATTGCGGCTGTATTTACAGTGAAAGAGATCGTTATCTGGAAAACAGAAGATGAAAGAATTATCGAGTCTTGTAATTATTATTGGAGTTATCTTGATATTGGTGGGTATTCTGATCCGGTTTACTCCCATGTTAAAATATCTGGGAAAACTGCCTGGAGATATTCGCATTGAAAAAGAGAATTTCCGGTTTTATTTTCCCATTACAACTCTGATTTTAATAAGTGTGATAATCAATGTTTTGATCAGGATTTTCCGAAAATAGGAGTATAGATGAACAGTGTGAAGACCTTTGCTAAAATGAAAAAAGATAATCAGAAGATCGTGATGCTTACTGCCTATGATTATCCTTCTGCCAAATATAACGAGGCGGCAGGAGTTGATATCATCCTGGTTGGAGACAGCCTGGGCATGGTTGTTCAGGGATATCATGATACTCTGCAGGTAACCATGGACGATATGATCTATCATACCAGGGCCACCAGAAGAGGAGCTCCCAATACGTTTATTGCCGGAGATATGCCGTTCATGTCCTATCACATAAATCTGGAAGAAACCAAGAAAAATGCTGCCAGGTTCATTATCGAAGCAGGAGCAAATGCTGTAAAACTGGAAGGCGGAACTCTAGCCAGGATCGAAATGATCAGGGCAATTAGAGATTGTGAAATTCCGGTGGTGGCTCATCTGGGTCTTACTCCTCAATCTATCCATGCTCTGGGCGGTTATGCTATTCAGGGCAAGAAGCAAAAGGATTTTGAGCTTCTGAAAGAACAGGCTCTGGCCGTGCAGAATGCAGGTGCGTTCATGTTGGTTCTGGAAGGTATTCCCGAACAACTGGGCAAAGAGATCTCCGAAATGCTGAAAATTCCCACAATCGGCATCGGAGCTGGACGTTACACAGACGGGCAGGTTCTGGTCTATCACGATATTTTAGGAATGTCTGATCTGGAACCGAAGTTTTTGAAGATTTATGCCAGACTTTCCCAGACCATAACGGAAAGTATAAAAAGCTATTATGGTGATGTTAAAAAAGGCAGCTTTCCTGCTGAAGAACATGTTTATAAACCAATAAAATAAAGGAAAAACAAAAAAATATGTACGACGAATTTAAATCAACCGAAATGACAGCCGAAGATAAAATAATGGCTGTGAATAATTTAAAGAAAACCCTGGAAGATAATTTCGTAACTCTGGGACAGCTTCTATCCGAGATCAAACGCACCAAACTTTTCAAATTCAAAGGCTTTAAAAATTTTAAAGAATTCGTGGAAAATGAGTTTAATATCAGCAGCAGTTTTGCCAATCGTCTCATCGGAACTTATGAACTTTTCATCGAAGAGCTGGATGTGGACGAAATGTCAGTGAAAAATATCGGACTGGATAAACTGAACATGATCAAACCACTGCTGAAAGATACCAGCTACGAAGAAACTGAAAGCTGGATAAAAAAAGCGGAAGAACTTCCCACCACTGATTTAAGAGAAGAGATCAAAGAAGTGCGCGAGCAGAAAAAAGAAAAGGAAAAGAACCTGAAAGATGTCTTTATAGATCAGTATGTGGAAAAGATGGTGACTTTTTTCAACTGCAGCCGAAAAGAATTGAATTTCAAACTGGCTCTCTATTTTCAGGATGCCGATCTGGAAGAGATTAGAAATGAGGTGCGCCTTAAACAGCGAAAATTTGAAGAGACCGGAGAAGTGTAGATTACAGGTTTTGTACTGAAAAGAGAAGTGTGATAAAGCTCCCATTTGGAAGGGGAGATGCGGCAGTTGCCTAAGTGGGGTTTTGTGTATTTTTAGCCCCCTTTAATTCCCCCTTATCAAGGGAGACAAAGTGGAGGATAGCAGATAGAAAACTCTTGATTTTCATATTTATCTAAAGAAAAATCAAAAGGAGCACATTATGCAGCAACTAAGAATTTTATGGGTCGACGACGAGATAGAACATCTCAAACCTTTCGTGATCTTTTTAAACGATCGCGGTTTTAAAGTGCAGACAGTTTCCAACGGTTCAGATGCCATCGATCTGGCGGTAAAGGAGAAATTCGATCTGATCCTGCTGGACGAAATGATGCCGGGCATGGACGGTCTTACTACTTTACGAGAAATCAAGAAGATCAATACAGCGATTCCGGTGATAATGGTTACCAAAAGCGAGGAAGAAGGCATCATGGAAGATGCTATCGCCGGTCAGATCGCAGATTATCTGATCAAACCTGTTAATCCTAACCAGATCATTATGGCGATAAAAAAGATATTCCAATCCGATGAGATCAGGCGCAATAAGATTGGAGAGGAATATTCCCACTTTTCAGCCGAGTTAAATCAGCGATTGTTTGCTCAACCCAGCTGGGAAGAGTGGTACAAAATATATATCGATATGTGCAAATGGGACCTTGCTTTGGACGAAGTAAACGATACAGCTCTGACCCAAACTCATTTTCTGGAAAAGATGAACTGCAATGCGGAATTCTGCAATTATGTTGTTAATAATTATAAAAATTGGCTGAAAACTGATGATCGTCCTGACCTTTCCTTTGATGTGATCTCGGAGCATATCATACCAAATCTTAATGAAGAAAAACCGGTTTATTTAATCGTTCTGGACTGCATGAGACTGGATCAGTATTATGCCATCGAGCCTTTCCTGCAGGAGATGTTCGATGTTGAACTGAAACTTTATTACTCCATTTTACCAACGGCTACGCCCTATTCCAGGAATGCAATCTTCAGTGGAATGCTGCCCAGCGATATTGCCGAAAGCTACCCCGAATACTGGGTGGGTTCTTCCGATCTTGATAATAGTAGAAACCGGAATGAACATCAGCTTCTGGAAGCGCATATTAAAGATCTGGGTTACGATCTGGAGCAAAGCAAGTATGTGAAAGTATTCACTATCGATGAAGGAAATTTTGTGCTTCGCAAAATCGAAACCTGGGATAATGATAAATTGATCGTGCTGGTTTATAACTTTCTGGATTTGCTGGCTCATCACCGTTCCAAAAGCCAGATTCTGAAAGAAACTATTCCCGACGAATCTGCTCTGCGCGCTTTTACCAAACACTGGTTTTTGCATTCAACTTTTTATGAAGCACTCAAAGAGATCCAGAAGCAGGGGGCAACAGTTGTCATCACCACCGATCATGGTTCGATCCGTGTAAATCGTGCCAGTCAAATTGTGGGTGATCGCGAAACTACGACAACGGTTCGTTATAAACAAGGTCGCAATCTTACCTGCAACGACAAGCATGCACTTTACGTAAAAGAGCCTGAAGAATACGGCCTGCCATCCCGCAATATGATCGAGAATTATGTGCTGGCTAAAGATGATTACTATTTTGTCTATCCCAATTCTTTCCATCAATATATGAAGCAGTTCAACGGTACTTTCCAGCACGGCGGAATTTCCATGGAAGAGATGCTGCTGCCGCTTTCAGTGTGCAAACCAAAATCATAAACTCATCCCATTCTTCGCGCAAGGCTACGCCCTGGCAGGCTGCTTTCCCTCTTTTTTAAAAGTAAGATAGGGAACATCAGATCAGCAGTGAGAAATATATTAATAAATGAAAAAAGTAATTCTAAAATCAGAAAAAGATACAGAAAATCTGACAAAAGAAATAGCTGAGAAGCTGCAACTAGGAGAGGTGATTGCGCTTTACGGTCCGCTGGGAGCTGGAAAAACCTTTTTCACTAAGAAATTATGCTATCATCTTGGTGTTAAAGAAAATGTCAGCAGTCCCAGTTATGTGCTGATGAATGAATATAGGGGAAAATTTCCCATTTGTCACCTTGATCTTTATAGATTGGGTACAGCAGAAGAACTTCTGGAGCTGGGACTTTTCGATCTTTTTGATGAATGTATAACTATAATTGAATGGGCAGAGATCGCAGAAGATATTCTGCCTGATAACACAAAAAAAATCCGGTTTGAATTTTCAGGTTCAAACCGGATTGTTTATCTAAATTTTTAAAATTTATTTTACCAGCTCGTAGACAATAATTCCCAACAATACAACGATAATAATATTGCCCCATAAGAGGCGGTTTTTCAAGTCTTCTATCTGGTAACGGTTCTCCTGGATCTTGTCCTCCAGGCGGATCAGCATGTGCTCCAATCCGGAAAATTTATCAGCAAAATTATCGATCTTTTTTACCTTTTTCATGTTCTCAAAATCTTTGAAGAAATGTTTGATCATATCAAAGAACATGTTGATCAATCCAACTACGATCGGGCTCTGTTTTTTCTTATCAGGAAATTTATTCATATCTATCTCCAAAATTTAATTATTTTCACTTTAAACATTTACTGAAGTCGGGAATTTCGTGTCAATGAATTTAAAAAGTTTTGCTTTTGCTTAACTGATAAAGCTGAAATACAGTACAAGACGAATCAGTAACTTATATCATTTCAGAGAAGAAAGTTATAAGCGTTAAAATACAGATATTATAAGTTATGCCATTATCAACGGGATATAATTTTAAGCACTTGAAATCCTCGAAGCTTTCATCGGGATTTAAAATTTTTTCTTCTTCCAAGTGAAGATTTTCTGTATTTATTTCTGAATTTGTGCAGAACAAATCTGTACAGAAAATAAATATTCGATCTTCAGATTCTATAGACGAATTTAGCAATATACTCTTTTTGTTTACTAAGGGGATTATTATGTTAAATGTGTTTTACTTCAGAGGAAAGTGGAAAAATTATCGTGAAATATTGAGAGACACTTTATAAAAAAAGAAGAAATGAGTCCAAATCCTTTCAATTCATCAGCCGACACTAAGTATACATTACATAAAGAAGCTATTACTTCAATTGACATTTATAATTTAAATAGGTGAGAAGGTAAAAACACTTCTTCATAAAACACGATCAGCAGCAAATTATCCCATTACTTGGAATGGAAAAGATGATAACAGTAAAACAGTATCTTCAGGAATTTATTTTTACAATATGCAAGCTGGAGAATTTTCTGCAACTAAGAAAATGATAATGCTGAAATAGTATCAAATGACCATATGTGTTTTTAAAGAACTGCTTTACAAGCAGTTGCGTTAATGGATTTTTTTAGGCATTGTCCAAGAACAGACTTGCCGGCATGGCTCCGGAGGTTTTCAGCCGGAGCCGTTGCC
>JAIPJH010000106.1 GCA_021734245.1 Candidatus Cloacimonadota bacterium
CGACTTCAGAGGAGCTTTCGCGAAACTGGAGTTGAGAATCATTCCCTGAAGTCCAGTCAAACCTGAACTCCAGTGAATAGATATCAGCCCCGATGTGAGTCGGGGCTTTTTCTTTTATTACTTCCCGAAACTTGTTTTCGGGAGAACTTGTCCTTGCCGACAAGTTTGTTCAGACAAAGAAGATGATACTGATGAAATAGTCCTTCGGAATTTCACGGGACAGGTTCTGATGAAATAGTAGTGTAAAAACCTTGCGGATGGTCATTCGACCTCCGCAATGGTTATTTTCAGCCATTCGCAAAGTGTTATAACTTGCGACCTCCGCAATGGTTTTTTTCAACCATTCGCAAGGTCTCATAAATTCGACCATTACGAAGGTTTCATTTACGGCTTTCGCTTTAACTTCGGAATGTACACAGTTCTTCCGAATGTTGAAGAAGAAAAGGGATTCAAGAAATTCTGATTCTTAGATCTTAAATCTTCAATCGTAAATAACCCCTCTGCCTGCCGGCATCTCCCCTTAACAAGGGAGAAATAAGGAATCTGATAATTAAATAAATCTTCAATCGTAAATAACCCCTCTGCCTGCCGGCATCTCCCCTTAACAAGGGAGAAATAAGGAATCTGATAATTAAATAAATCTTAAATCTAAAATCGTAAATAACCCCTCTGCCTGCCGGCATCTCCCCTTAACAAGGGAGAAATAAGGAATCTGATAAATAAGTAAATCTTCAATCGTAAATAACCCCTCTGCCTGCCGGCATCTCCCCTTAACAAGGGAGAAATAAGGAATCTGATAAATAAGTAAATCTTCAATCGTAAATCTTAAATCGTAAATCTTCAATCTAAAACCCCTCTTCGAAACTTCGTTTCTCTTCTCCCCTTACAAAGGGGAGCTTTTTCAATCGGAAGTTTTTTTTAGTAAAAAAAAATGTTGCCTAAATATCTTTAAATATCAAAGAATCATCTACGAAATTAATATTTATAATTGGAGGAGAAATGGCTCGGATCCCAAGTGTGAAAGAGGTAGATTTAAAAGGTAAAAAAGTATTGATAAGAATCGATCATAACGTAGTTAAAAAAGGAAAGATAAAAGACACCTATCGCATTGATGCATCTTTGCCAACCATAAAATTTGTTCTAAAAAAAGGTGGTAAACCGATCCTGATGAGCCATGTAGGCAGACCAAAAAATAAAAATACAGGTGAGATTATAGTTTCCGAAGCAACTTCGGTAAAACCAATCGTGGAATATCTTAACAAAAAAATAGGAAAAACCTTTAAAGTAGCTTTGAATGATAAACCCGATTTTAAAGATAAAACTGCTATTGAAAAATTGAAGGAAGGTGAGATCGATGGTGTTTATCTTCCCAATACTCGCTGGTTTGCTGGAGAAGAAGCAAAAGATGAAAAAGCTGAAGGTTTTGCTAAAGAGTTGGCAGATTTAGCTGATGTTTTTGTGAATGATGCTTTCGGCAGTTGGCAACCGCACGCATCTACATTTCTTGTAACAAAATATCTTCCTTCTTTCGCAGGATTATTGATGATAAAAGAGATCGATAATCTGGCAAAAGTACTGGATGCGAAACGACCATTTGTGGCGGTTGTTGCTGGCTCCAAATTCGATACGAAAATCGGCCCTTTGACTGCACTTCTGACAAAAGCAGATCATCTTATTATTGGCGGAGTTATTTATAACGCTTATCTTTGTGCGAAATATGATATTAGAATCGAAGGAATTTCGGAGGAAGATATTCAATCAGCCCAAAGCTTTATCGATTCAACCAGAGAATTTTCTCATAAAATTCTGGAAATTCCGTTAGTTCTTGAATCTGATATTTTAGAAAAAAATGATCACGGGAAAACACGTATCAGGAAAATCGCAGATTTCCAACCTGGAATGAAATTAAATTATATTTTGGATGCTGCTCCTCAGGCTTTTGAAACTGAAGAAATTAAGAAGATATTTGCTGATGCTGAAACTTTTTTCGTGAATGCTGTGATGGGATTTACTCCGAATTTCTCTGCAGGTTCAAAGGCTTTGTATTCCCTGATAAATGAAAACAGAAAAGCCAATAAACTTTTTGGTGGCGGCGATACTTTGCAGGATTTCAAACTTCTTTTGCCGCAAATTCATTCTGCAGCATTAGATGACGATAAATACTATTTTTTCACAGGCGGCGGCACGATCCTGAAAGCAATACAAGAGGGAACTGCCTTTGGTCTTGAACCTGTAAAAGCTCTCATTGAAAAATAAAAATGTTTTCAGTTTTCAGCCAAAATGCAATCCGGATCATGAAGAGCATTCCCGCCGGAAAAGTGTGTACTTATGGGCAGATTGCAGCTTTAGCAGGAAATAATCGCGGAGCAAGGCAGATCGTTCGACTGCTGAATTCTTCCTGGCAAAAAGAGAAACTTCCCTGGCATCGCATCATTAATAGCAAAGGAAAGATTTCTCTTCGACCGGGTGACGGCTATGAATATCAAAAATCGCTTTTGCAAGCGGAAGGTGTACAATTCGACGAAAAAGAAAGGATTGATTTCAATAAATATTTGTGGAAACCTTCCTCAAAAGAATGATTATAGAAATCAAATCTCTTGACGACAAATTTCCCGATATTTAGCTTCGCTTCAAAGTGAAGATTGATAAACAATTGATAAGGAGGAAATATCAATGAATAGATTTTTTAAAATTGGCTTGTGTTTCATTATCGCAGGAATTATTTTCCTGACCGGATGTGAAAACAACGGTTCCAACGATGAACCCGGCATTTTGGAAGGTGTGGTAACTAATATTAATACCGGTGAATTGGTGAATGGAATTACGGTTGCCAATGGAGATTCGATTTTAGCCACAACCGACATTAACGGCTATTATAGCTGTGAAATGGAACAGGGAACTTACACGATTTCATTTTCGGGAAACGGATTTGTAACTCAAATCCAAAATGAAGTTGTTGTGGAATCGGAAGAAACTACAACTCTCAATATTCAAATCGTTCCGATAAATGTGATAGAAATTACCGGAAACATCGCTGGAAACGTTACTTGGAATAACAATAATATCTATCACATAAATAATCCTATTCAAATTTTTGCAACTCTTACAATCCAGGAAGGTACTGTCATCAAGTTTGAGGAAGGTGCTTCATTCTCAACATTAGGAAATGGAGGAGAAATTATTGCTGTAGGATCGGAAATTCAACCCATTGTGTTTACATCAATTTATGATGATGTGGCAGGTGGAGATTCCAATGGTGATGGCAATGCCACTTTTCCAGCCCGAGGAGATTGGACTGATATTGCAATAAACGGAGAAGACAATCTTTCCAATTTTGATTATTGTGTTTTCCGTTATGGCGGCGGAAATGATGAGCAGGTTATCAAGCTGGAAGATGATACTGATGTAAGTATTACCAATAGTGTTATAGCTCACAATCTGGGAGAAAACGGAGCAATAAATGCAGCAACTGCTGGAAGTGGAACCACGATTTCAGATAACTGGATTTATGATAACGCCTGGCCACTTCAAATCAACTTGACCATCGACCTGAATGCCAGCAATATTTTTGCTGATCCCGAAAGCAGAGATGTGGAAAATGATCATATCGGAATTTTGGTGGATAACTATCTTGCGGATGGTAGCGTAAGTTGGAGTGAGATCGAAATGCCGTATGTTTTCTATGAAACAGATTATCAAATTTCCACTGATAACTCGTTGGATTTATCGGCCGGAGTTATCTTCAAATTTTACGAAAATACCAGACTGGAAGTTGATGGAACTTTGAATGCTACTGGAAGCCAGACCAATCCTGTTTATTTCACTTCCATTTACGATGATGAAGCTGGTGGAGACACAAACGAAGATGGCGATGCCACAGAACCTGCAGCTGGTGACTGGGATTACATCATAGTAAGCGGAATGGGCAATAGCTCAAGTTTCATGAATTGTAAATTTATGTATGGCGGTGGTTCAGATGATGATTATACGCTTTGCCTTGGTAATGGAACAGAAGCAGATGTTTCATATTGTCTTTTCAAAAATAATAATGGCATGAATACTGCTGCCTTAGACGCAAGCCTGGCAGCGGCTGGAACTTCAATCAGGGAAAGTGATTTCTATTTCAATCAAAAACCACTCAGAATCAATGGTGCCATTAGTTTGGACAACAGTAATACATTCAGAAATCCAAATAATTACACGCAAGCCAATACTCAGAATGCAATTTTTGTGGATACACCAGGTACAACTTGTCTTGTTCAAGGAGATATTGTTTGGGCGGAAAATGAATTTGGAGTGGCATTTGTAGCTTTGAACGGTGGAATAGAGATTGATGCTGGTAATTCTTTAACTTTAGCAGAAGATGTGATCATGAAATTTATGAACTGTGGACTAACTTACAATGGTGATAATCTGATAAATTATGATGCAAATGGAGTTTTCTTTACATCCTGGTACGATGATGAACATGGCGGTGATACAAACGGAGATGAAAATTCTACAACACCTTCGGCTGGAGACTGGCTGGGAATAAATAATCAGGGAACCTGGGAAGACTGGGATAATATTCTTTATTCGCAAAATCCCTAAAATCTTTCGTTAGTTGTAAAAAATAAAATCAGGAGCTGTCTTTGGATGGCTCCTTTTTCATTTATGTTATAGCATTTTTTATTCTCTCCAAAGCTTCTTCCAGCAAACTTCTGGGACAGCCGATATTCAGCCGCATGAAACCTTCTCCACCTGCACCGAAAACTTTTCCATCATTCAAACCGACTTTTGCTTTATTAATAAATAAACCGACCAAATCATTTTGTGATAAATTCAATTTTCGGCAATCCAGCCACATCAAATACGTTCCTTCCATTTCAATTGCGGATATTTTCGGTATGTTTTCTTCAAGATATGATTTTACATAGTGATAGTTATTTTCAATATATTTTAAAAGCTGTTCCAGCCACTCTTCACCGTCTTTATAAGCTGCTATGAATGCTTCGATACCAAAAACATTGATGAGATGAAGTCCGAGTTTTTCTAAAAGTTTTTGGAATTTATATCTGATATGTTTATTTGGAATTACAATTGTTGAAGTAGACAATCCTGCTACATTAAAAGTTTTACTGGGAGCGTACATGGAGATAATATTATCGGCAATTTTCTTGTTCATACTTGCCGTAGGAATGTGTTTGTATTGGCTTAATATCAGATCAGAATGAATCTCATCAGAAATTAAAAGGACATTATTATCCAAGCATAAAGTTGCCACTTTTTCTAATTCAGATTTTGTCCAAACTCTTCCTACAGGATTATGCGGACTGCAGAAAAGCATCATTTTTACATCAGCTTTCAGTTTGTTTTCCAGGTCTTTAAAATCAATTTCATATCTGTTCCCAACCAGTTTCAGTTGTGAGTTAACTACTTCACGATCATTCTTTTTGATAGATTCAAAGAAAGGGAAATAGACTGGAGTTTGCACCAGAATTTTATCGTCAGGTTTGGTAAAGGCCTGAATAGCAAAATTGATCGCAGGAACGATGCCGGTTGTATTGATGATCCATTCTTTCTCGATTTTCCAATTGAAACGTTTATCTAACCAATCAATAAATACTTGAAAATATTCTTCCGGCTCGAAAGAATAACCATAAACGCCATGTTTTGCTCTTTCAACCAACTTATCAACAACCGGTTCAGGAGCTGCGAAATCGGTATCGGCAACCCAGAGCGGAATGATATCATCAGTTCCAAACATTTCTTTAGTAAAATCCCATTTATAACAATTTGTATTTTTTCTATCTATCATTTTATCGAAATCGTATTTCATATTCTAATTCCTTTTTCATTATTATTTCTCCTTTGGCCTGTCACGGCGTAGTGGGGCGTAGACGGAAAGGGGAGATAATTTGCTTTTCCTGCATGAATTCCAATGCAAATCAGAGAGGGGTTTAATTTTGATTCAAACATACCGAAGATACCGAAAGCATTCGGGAACATTCGGAAGCTCTTCATCATTTAAAATCCTTTTGAAAAAGACAAATCAAGAACCATAATTCCCAAATCCGAGAAATAATCCAGATCGCCAAAAATGTCTTCCAATCCTTTAACTATGGCATTTATGTGATCTTTGGTGATCTTGACAAGAATGATCTTGCTGGCAGGGTTTTTGTCGCCGGTAAAATTGAAAAATCCCATAAAAAGCGGAACCTTGGAAAGTAGATTTTCCATTTGCTGTGTGTCGATAATTGTGGATTGTTCCACACCGTATTCGATGAAAACTTCGGTAATATCCTGAATAATATTTTCATCTTTCACGATCAGGATCATCAGCTTTTCCTGACCTTTTTGTGAAATTCCGCCAACACCGTTATCAGCATTTCGCAGGAATTCTTCGTATAAGTTTATTTTCGTATTTGTCTGCAGCAGATCATTAATTACACCAGGTTCTTTTAAAATATGAGAGCAGGACGCTAAAAGTTTAAGATGCCTGTTCCGATCGCCTTTGGGGCCAATAATTGTAACAAAAATCTTCGATTTTTTTTTATCCAGAGAATCAAAATAGATGCCCTTTTTGCAGATAGCCAGACTGATAACAAAATTCTCGATGCCTTCCAGCTGACAATGCGGCATGGCAATACCTTTACTGAAACCGGTGCTGCCCATTTCTTCTCTTTCTTTAAGCGCTTTATAAATAATTGTATCATCAATTGCGGTTAATTCACTACTTCTGCGTAGAAGTTTTGCGATTTGCTTTAGTGTATCATCTTTATCTTTGGCCTGCAAATCAACAGTACAGGATTCCAGTTTTATAATTTCCGATAAGCTCATGTTATCTCCTTTTCAGGTTTTTTAGAATTGCCAGTTTGGAAAGTGGGGGGCCCAAAATTTCATTGAAGAACACCGACATCAAAACAATATTTATCATTTTACCGATCTGCAGTTGTACAGCATCCGAAGCATTTATAACTGCCGGTGAAGCCTGCACAAAAAGTACCAGACCTATGGCAACTCCAGCTTGTGGGAGCATACTTAAACCAAGGTAATTTCTGATATTTTTTTCCAATTTCACACTCCAGCAGGAAAAGAAAACTCCAAAAAATTTCCCCAATCCACGCAGAAAAATGAACAAAAATCCTGCTAAAAGTACGCTGGAATCTGCAAATACATCAAGCCTGAGTTCTGCTCCTGCTATGGCAAAGAAAACAGCGTATAAAGGTGGAGTAAATGGTTCAAAAGAGAATAAAATGCGAACGTGTTTTTTATTCATATTTACCAGGAACATCCCGAGTGTCATATTTGAAATAAGGGGTGAGAGATGTAAACTGATCGAGATGGAAGTTGTCAGGAATATAAAACCTAATGCCAGGATTTTCACTTCGCTCATATTGCGTTTTCTCACTGTGGAAAGGTGGATTGCAATTCCTCCCAGCACTCCTACAACCAATGAATAAAAAATTTCTTTGAATGCGTGGATCAAAGCATGAGATAAAACAAGCTCAGTTCCTCCGATTAGTGAAGCAGAGATGGCAAATGCTATTGAAAAAAGGATTACAGTTCCGGCGTCATCCAGGGCAACGATCCCATAAAGATAGTCTACGAACTTACCTTTTGCTTTCAGTTTTTCTACGATTACAACAGTAGCAGCAGGTGCTGTAGCTGCTGAAATAGCTCCTAATAAAAATGAGATGAAGTTAGGCAAGCCAATCAGAAGCAATCCAAAAGAAACCAATACAAAAGTGAGAAACATCTGAGCCAGAGTTATGATTACAATCTTTTTGCCGTATAATTTCAATTTGAAAAAGGAAAATTCTCCACCGATGATAACTGCAATAAAGGAAAGT
This sequence comes from Candidatus Cloacimonadota bacterium, assembly GCA_021734245.1. Lineage (NCBI taxonomy): Bacteria > Pseudomonadati > Candidatus Cloacimonadota > Candidatus Cloacimonadota bacterium. The sequence goes on from JAIPJH010000106.1 coordinate 7,833, forward strand.
GTGACTTCCGATAAAATATAAAGCATTTGCATATTTTCATGCCGGATCAGCTTCATTCCAGAATCTCCAATAATAACTCCTGCTAAGATGTAACCTGTTATAGCAGGAAGTTTTATCTTCTCGGAAAGTTGTCCGAACAAAAAACCTATCAGCAGCATCAGACCTGTACTGAAAATAACATGATGAGCAAAATAATATTCAATAATTTGTAATATTTTTAGCATAGATTTTCCTAGTTAAACTCATTTTTCAAATATTCTCGAACTAAATCAGGAGTCTTCAGTTTACCAAAAAGAAGCATCAGTTTCAATCTCATTTTTGGTCCTTTCAAATCTCCACCCAAGATTGCACCCATCTTCTGAAGATATTTGCCGCCGCCTTCATAACCATATTCCGACAATACTCTTCCAGTGTAGGTTCGCGATACAATTACAATAATAATATTCTTGCTAATTGCTTCCTGAATTTTTGGAACTATTGACCTGGGAACGTTACCTCGACCAAATGCTTCTAAAACAATCGCTTTAACTCCAGAATTAATTGAAGCATCCAGATGATGAGTTCCCATTCCTGAAACACATTTTATCAAATCAATTTTGGTTTCAATTTCGTTAGTTGTAATGCTTTCGTCGATAATTCGCTTGCGATAAAAAATAATTTTATCGGGATCGATAATTCCCAGAAGTCCATATAGCGGAGTTTCAAAAGCATCTGTTTTGCCAGAATCAGTTTTCACAACATCACGAGCGCAATTTATCTCATCGTTCATCACTACCAGCACACCACGATTTACCGATAATTCATCACTTGCAACTCGTACAGCACCAACTATATTTCTGGGTCCGTCCAAACCAAGTTCGGAACCACTTCTCATTGCTGCGGTAAGAACAACAGGTTTATTGGTGGAAAGCATCAGATCAAGAAAATAAGATGTCTCTTCCAAAGTATCAGTTCCGTGTGTTATTACTATACCATCAAAATCTATGATCTTTTCTTCAATCAACTTACCAAGTTTAAACATTTTTCCGGGAGTCATATAAGGGCTGGGGATATTGGTGAATTCATGAACTTTGATTTCTGCAACATCTTGAAGTTGAGGAAATGAATGCAGCATTTCAATTAGTTCATTATTGGGTAGAACACCGAAATTCTTATCGAATTTCATAGCGATCGTGCCACCGGTTGTAATGATCAGGATTCGCTTTTTCATCCATACCTCATCAAATTATTTTGATGTTACATTTTTGATGAAGTTGGTGATGTCAAGACAAGAATTATCTGTAAAAGATTAGCCTGAAGCTCATGAAATTTTCTACAGAAGCGATCATAAACGATAAATACGAATCAAATCAATTTGTGCTTGACACCAGAACGGTAGTAAAAGCATTTAGCACAAAGCGTGCGCCCGTGGCTCAATTGGATAGAGCACTTGACTACGGATCAGGGGGTTAGGGGTTCGAATCCTCTCGGGCGTGCCATTTTTTTTGCGACGAATAGAACCTGGCAAATGATTCGTTTAATGTTAGAATTCTTGATGCGAACCCCTTCTTCCTGCACGAGTTCGACCACGAGCGTGAATCTGAATTTGAGTTTACGAAAATTTAGCAGCGAAGTAGC
>JAIPJH010000107.1 GCA_021734245.1 Candidatus Cloacimonadota bacterium
TTGCTTCTTGTGCCAACATTGTAAGTCGAATCCAATCTTGAACTATTTCTTCTTTCTGAATTTTTGTCATGTCGTTCCACTGCTGCTGGCTAAAGTTTGCTTTCAAATCTTCTATCAGCAATACTTCATCATTTACCTGCGCAACTGCATAATTTTCATCATCAGTTTTCTGGCAGGAAAACAACATTATTAACAACAAAATAAAAGAAACAGTCCTAAACATAGATTCTCCTTTTATTCTTCAAGATAAGGCGGTGTGAATAATATTTCTATTTTTGGATCAATCATAAATTCTGTATGTTTTAAGTCATAACTTTCATATAATGACCTAAGCATTATCCCGTAATTTTCATATTCGCCTGCAACCAGATTTTGCACAATTGAAGTTATATTAATTTTGAAAGCATCGCTGGTTAAACTATCATAAGAACTGGCTATGTAAAGATCTTCGTAATCATCATCTCCAATCAGCGGTTTAGTTGGATCGTTCAGATTCAAAGTATCGGAAACAAGAATAAAGGGATCGATATTCATTCCTGTATCGATAGGATAAGCAGACGGTAAATTGGGATCGTAAGCTAAAACCAGATCAGCCCGATTGATCGTGAGACGCTGCAAATAAAGAAGAGTGTCATCAATAGATGTAGTAAATGTGTCTGCATCAGCAAAAATATTTGCCGGAATATCAAATTTCATGGTCATACGAATGGGCTGAATATCAGAAATTATCAAACGATCCGGGAAAATCGCATAATCATCATCGGTAATTCCAATGTGAACATCGTGAGTCGCAACTCTGTAAACTGTTGCAATGGTGTCTTCAACTGTTTCCTGATAATCAAAATAAATTTTTGGTGCATTATCATCGTTTTCGGATGAATATATTTCCACAAATTTATCTGCATCTTCCGTGAAAAAAGCTAATCCATAATTGATGCTGTCCTGCAGAATCCATTCTTCTACCAGATCATCAGGAATTACAATCGTCAGTGAATCTTCATTTTCCAAGGTAATATCAAGATCATTCAGTAGCTCAAAATCATCACCATCGTTCAAAGAAAACTCTGCATTTGTCCAGCTGGTGGAATCTGTCGGTTCTTTCCAGGTTGCTGTACTTTCAAACCAGTCGAGGTTCATCTTTCCAACTTTTAAAGTTGTATTATCTATCACATCAAAATTGTGATTTTCTCTGATTCTTAAGACAATTTTGGAATTGGTGATTTCCTGATAAAATGTATCTACAAGTGATGTAAACTTTAGCAAAGTAACTAACTGATTATCAGACTCATTGCTGTAATAGTTTCCCACTAAAAGCTTATCGGAATTATAATTTTTCAAACTATCTTCAAAACTGTAAAAATTTGAAAACTGATCCGATCCAATTTCTATTTCGATTGGTGTAGGACCTTGCTGACCACCAGTTCCCACCGGATTCTTTTTATCTGTACATCCAATTATTATTAAAATTGTGATAAGGCAAACTGCCAAAATTTTAATACCTCTTTTCATTAAATCTCCTTTTTTATATATAATATTAGTATTTATCGTAGGCTGTGTGTATATGGTTATAAGTCTTTTCCAAACGATTTATCTTGTTTCTTTCCAAAGGATTATCGGTTTTGTGTTCTAGTGGATAATTTGTGGATTCGTTGTTTTTAACTTTTTGTTTATCCACAATTTTTTTTTCTGCGTTTTTTATCCACGAGTTATCTACACTTATTAACATATTCCCTCGTGGATAAGTGGATAACTATTATTGCAAAGTTCTAATTTCATATTTATCATCTCTTTATTTCATTGATAAGTCTTTCGATTTGGATACGTAATTCGCGGTCGTTTTTAAATTGATCTTCAATGGTTTTTTTGGCATGCAGAACAGTAGTATGATCTTTCCTTTTATAATATTGAGCGATCTCTTTTAAAGAAAGCTGCGGAATCAGCAGGTTGGAAAGGTACATGGCGATCTGGCGCGGGAAAGAGATATTTTTCTTCCTGGTTTTATCGAAAATTTCATTGGAAGTTATGTTGTAGGCATTACAAACTTTCTGCATGATATTTTCCAGGTTCACTTCCTGAATTTTATCGGAGATCATATCCACCAGAATTTCACTGACGATATCGACTGTGATATCCTCTACATCCAAATTATTGTAGGAAGCGTAAGCTAAAATTCTGATGAGAGATCCTTCCAGCGCGCGTACATTACTATAAATATGTTCAGCAATAAAAGCCAGAACTTCATCCCGTAGATTTATTCCTTCAAAATCAGCTTTCTTTTTCAGAATGGCAACTCGCGTTTCAAAATCAGGACTTTTCAGATCGGCTAAAAGTCCCCATTCAAAGCGGGTAACAAGCCGTTGTTCCAGTTCAGGAATATCTTTGGGTGGTCGGTCGCTGGTAAGAACGATTTGTTTTTTCTTTTCGTAAAGTGCATTAAAAGTGTGAAAAAATTCTTCCTGCGTTCCTTCTTTTTTGGAAAGGAAATGAACATCATCAATAAGAAGCACATCAAAGTTGCGGAATTTATTGCGGAATTTCGGCATGGAATTTGTGCGGATAGCATTGATCATTTCATTGGTAAACTCTTCGGTAGTAATATAAAAAACTTTTTTATCTACATGTTCTTCCACCACAAAATTGCCGATAGCCTGCATCAAGTGAGTTTTTCCCATACCGGATTCGCCATACAGAAAAAGAGGATTATAAATATTTCCTGGTGATTCTGCCACAGCCATGGAAGCTGAATGGGCAAATTTGTTGTTGGTTCCGATCACGAATTGAGCAAAATTGTAATTGGAATTTAGTTTTGTAGGATGATTTGTTGCAGCATTCACAGGAATTGGATTTTCAAATTTATTGCTTGTTTTCGGCTTCTGAGCTTGCAATCCTGTAAATTTAATTTTGTATTTACTGCCATAAAGATTAAAACAAATCTCCGAGATCAATTCACTGTAATTTTTATTTAGATAATCTGCAATGAACTGAGTAGGAACTTTCACGATAAGTTCATTATCGGAAAGATCGATCACTTTCGTTTCACTGAACCAGGTATTAAAACCCTGTTCACTAATATTTTCCTGTAATGTATTTAAAATTCCCTGCCAGAACTCTTCAAAATCAATCATATTACCAATCCCACGTTTTTTATCCGTCAAAATCCACAAGTTATCCACAACTTATACACAAAACTGCGAGTTATACACAAACTGCTGTGTTGATAATGGATTACCTCAGATTTATTCTTAGAATTTTTGAGTTATCCACATTACACAAAATCGTGTAAACCACCATTAATACACTAAAACCTAACCGAAATTGAAAATGAAAGTAGATTTGTCAAGCAACGAAAATGAGCAATATTTTTTATCGAATAATCTTAATATGATGCTAATTTAATATAATAAAATACTTTACGGAACAAATAGAAAATAAAAGTTATCCACAAAGTGTGGATTAATATGTTGATAAATATGAAATTATGACTTTTTTGTGGATAAGTGGAAAATGTAGATAAAAAAATAATTTGTTTTAAATTTATCGGTTGACATGAAGATTTGAAAAATGAATTGTGCCAATCATAATAAAAAGGAAAGGGGTGTAGTATGAGTGATAATGCTGGTGCTGATTTACTGAAAATAATAGTAAAAATAATATTATGGATAATTAAACTTTTACCTAGTTTGATTAAGTTAATAATTAAAGGTATTAAATCTATAATCAATTCTTTCAAGAAAAAAGGAAATATTGAAGAATCACCTGCAAAAAAATAGAAATTTGACGAATTGATTTGAAACAAAGAATGCTATTAATAATTTTTTTGGTATGAATAAATGTCGCAGAGGATAAAATTGTATCTTCTGCGATTTTTTCCAATAAGAGAGAAGTAAAAAAAAAAGTTGATTAGAGGTGAATTATGAAATCAAAAACCTTAATTTTAGTAATTGTATTTTTATATATTTTTAATTTATCTGCACAAGAATCCGATAAAAAGATTGAATGGACAATCCGCAAAGATACTCCACTTTTATGGGATACTTATCAAGCAAAAGGCGATGCATATCTCGAATTGAAGACAATTCCCAGAGGAAGTAAAGTTTATCCGCTTGCTCATAAAACATTAGTTTATTTCAAAGTTGAACTTCCCAGCGGAGAATATGGATATGTGAATTATCTGGATATTAACGATTCCTACTGGGTAACGAATCCAGATTCCGTTGAAGCATACAAAGGAGATGTTTATAAAAGCGAGTTCGATGTTTTACCTCCCAATACAAGAGCTTATGTGATGAAAGTTGTAAACAGTGGAGTTTACAACATTAGGATAAAAGACGGCAGGATCAGAAATGTAAGTCGTCATAAAATGTATTCTCCGTTTTTCGACAGTTTACCGGAAGTTAGTCAGGGGTATTTCAAAATTTATACTTTCAAGAAATTAGAAAAAATGCTGATTGGAGAAGATGTTTCTGCTGCTTACAAGAAGCTGGGAACAGCAGATGCTTTAGTTTATAAAAGTACTGATAGATCAATTTCAGAGATTTTCTTCAGTCATGTAATTGCAGTTGAAGATCAAAAAAGGCATAAAGGTATAAAATTAATTTCCCAAAATAATAAAATTGAAAAAATTGAAATCGTCGGTGGAGCAAAAAAAGCAATTGCGGAAAGATTACCATTGGCAGGATTAATCCACAGCATCAATTTGAATAATATTTTTCATGGAAATAAAAATTACTTCATAGAAGAAAACAGCAAAACACTGATGGATTTTTTTTCTGGTAAAGGCTGGTTTATCAAAGTTATTGGAATTATTGTCTATATTATTGTGCTTTTCTTATTCTTTGCAATTCCACAATTTCTATCCTGGCCTATTAGAAGGCTGATATCTGCTATAAAATTTCTGGGAAATGGCATGGTAATATTCCTTAACTTCCTGATCCTTACTTTTTTTGTATATTTGTTTTTCTTAGCTCTAAATATTTATATTGTCATCGATCAATTTATTTTCATGCTGATTTTTACGCTCATTCCCTGGTTTATTTTTATTAAGAGAAACAGAAGTAAAATTCTATACAATCGCTGTCCGCGTTGCCGGACTATGTGGAGTGCGGTTGATAAAGGATCTACTTATAAAGGAAAATCCAAATCTAAGACTTGGAAAACACGCGATGAGTATTCGCATACTTCGGGAAATACCAAATACTATAAACGTCATTTGGATGAAGAGATCACAACAACAAAACATTACGATGATCACCGACGTTGCCAGAGATGCGGATATGACTGGGATGTGGAAAGAGATGAATCTTCCACGACGACAATAAGGCATTAATCGAAAGAATTGCTCGCTGCTCTGCATCGGAGTTTTCCAAATTTTCTCTCCTGTTTGAGGGGATATCCGGTAGTTGCCGGAGAGGGGTAAAGAATGAAAATTCTGTCTTCTTTTTCTCCAAGTCTCCCTGTCACAAAATCACAAAGTCTCAAAGTCCCATTTTGGGGTTGACAGTAAAAACACGCTTCAAGCTATTGGAATACTCTGATTTAAGAAGGTCGGAGCAGATAAAAATAGTGTTTTAAAACATGAGGTTAACATGAAATTTGAAGAGGAAATGAAGCTTGTTAAAAAAGGCGTGGAAGAGATCATTACCGAAGAAGAAATGATCAAAAAATTCCAGAAAGCAGAAGATAAAAACAAACCGCTTCGCATCAAATACGGTATCGATCCCACCGGTTATGATGTTCATATCGGTCACTTGGTTCCAATCCGCAAAATGCGGGAATTTCAGGATATGGGGCATCTCGGAGTTATTATTATTGGCGACTTTACGGCACAAATTGGAGATCCCACCGGAAAAGATGAATCACGTCCACCTATCACAGCCGAAATAGTGAAGAAGAATGCCGAAAAATATATGGATCAACTCTACACAGTTCTGGATGCCAATAAAACCGAAGTTCGCTGGCAGACCGAATGGTTTGGCGATATGATGATGTCTGACGTTTTGCGTTTGATGGGAAAATATACTCTGGCACAATTCATGGCGCACGACACATTCCGCAAACGTTATGAAAACGGACTTCCTCTGGGAATGCATGAAATTATGTATCCCATCCTGCAGGGTTACGATTCCGTAGCTATCGAAGCCGATGTGGAACTTGGCGCAACCGAGCAGAAATTCAATATTCTGGCTGGAAGAGACATGCAGCGTTATTTCGGTCAGGAACAGCAAATCGCCGTACTTTCTCCAATTTTGATGGGAACAGACGGTAAAGAAAAAATGAGCAAATCTTTGAATAATTACATCGCTGTTTTCGATTCACCAAAAGATAAATATGGCAAAACAATGTCTATTCCTGATGATATGATCCTGAACTATTTCAATTATGCCACTAAAGTTTCACCTGAGGAAATCGATAAAATTGCACAGCAGCTTAAAACTGATTCGGTGAATCCAAAAGTAATAAAACAGCGTTTAGCTCGGGAAATCGTGAATTTATATCATGGTGAGAAAAAAGCCAAAGAAGCGGAAGCCGAGTTTAATAAAGTTTTTGCCAAAAAACAAATTCCCGACGAGATGCCGGAATTCAAATTAACTGAACCCTCCATGAAGATCATCGATATTTTAACTGCCAGTAATACCTGTGCTTCTGGGGGAGAAGCTCGCCGCATGATCAAACAGAATGCGGTCAGCATCGATGGTGAAAAAGTAAAAGATATTTTTGCGGAAGTGGATAAAGAAGTTACTATAAAAGTAGGAAAAAGAAGATTTTTGAAGGTAACGCAATAATCTTGATTGCAAAATTTCTGCTAAATATAATTTGTAGCAGGAGCTGCGAATTTGATAACGTGCACTAAATTATTGTCATCTTGGGTCCCGATTATTTACTCGGGAAGGGATGACAGAAATACGAGGAAAGATGGATTTTTTATTACAAATAATCATACAGCTTCCAATTCTGCTGATCTCGCTGACTATTCACGAGTACAGTCACGGATATGTAGCTTACAGATTGGGAGATGACACCGCCAAACGAGCTGGCAGATTAACGTTGAATCCCATTTCACACATCGATCCTTTGGGATTGATCATGTTGTTTATTGCTCGCATCGGCTGGGCAAAACCAGTGCCGATAAATCCGTATAACTTTAATGATCAAAAGCGTGATATGGCGATTTCTGCAGCAGCAGGTCCTCTTTCCAATTTTGCTTTTGCCATTATTCTTTCTGTTATTTTCAACCTGATCAAAAGAGCAAATCCTGAGATTCTACACACAGCCAGTAGTGTTTCTCAATTCTGGCTAAGCATGCTGCTTTATGCCATCCTGATAAACCTTGCTTTGGGAATTTTTAATCTGATTCCTGTTCCACCGATGGATGGAAGTAAAATTCTGGGTGGTTTTTTAAGCGACGAAGCGTATTATAAATATACAGCTCAGGAGCAAAAAGGAGCTCAGATTTTGATGATTGTCCTGGTGGTTTCTTTTGTTTTCAGACTGAATATAATCGGAGCTATCATCATGCCGCCGCTCAATTTCTTTTTGAAATTGCTGACGGGAATAACGTTATAAAAACATAGAGTGAAATATCTTAGAGTCCCCCTTGAAAGGGGGTTCGTTTAATTGGAATTAGTAATTTCATTACAAAACCCCTCTATCCAAATTCTTAAAACTAAGAATTTGAATTTCTCCCCTAAAAAGGGGAGCTGAGATTCTTCCACTGAAAAACGTGAAATATTCGTCAGAATGACGTTCGTGAAAAGATTAAAAAATATTTGGAGATAAGTTATGAATTTGATTGATGTAAAAAAAATGATTGAAGAAAATGAAGTGAAAACCATCGATATGAAATATTCCGATCTGGTAGGGAATTGGTATCACATTTCTTTTCCGGTTCGCAGACTGGATTATGTTGTAGAAAACGGTATTCCATTTGATGGTTCCAGCATTCCCGGCATGAAATCGGTGGAAGCTGGTGACATGATACTTTTGCCCGACGTGAAAACTGCAATTATGGATCCGTTTACATATCATCCTACCGTGCGAATGCTTTCCTATATTTGTGATGCCGATACCAGGGTTGGCGTGTTGAAAGATCCGCGCAGTGTGGCAAAACGTGCCGAAAAATATATGCAGAAAACAGGTTTTGCCGATGAATCTTACTGGATTCCTGAATTTGAATTTTATCTTTTCAATGACGCCGAGATCAATAACAAAAAATCCAGTGCAGGCTACAAATTTACCTCTTCCGAAAATAAAGAAGATCTGCCCGGCAGCTACAAAGATAGAGACGGAACAGCAGTTTCCAATCGTAAAGGATATCACATCGATACACCATTTGATAAATATGCCAATATTCGAGAAGAAATGGTGCAGATGATCGAAGATATTGGCTGTCCTGTACGTTATCACCATCACGAAGTTGGGCTTTCCGGTCAGCAGGAAATTGAAACCGAACTTCTGGAGTTCGATACAATTACCGATAAGATGATGTATATCAAAGATATTGTTCACAATTGCGCTCTGGAAAATGATCTGACAGCTACATTTATGCCGAAACCGCTTTATGATGAAGCCGGAAACGGTATGCATTTTCATATTCAGCTCCGCAAGAAAGGCAAGAACGTTTTCTACAAAAAAGGAAATTATGCCGATCTGAGTGAGGAAGCTCTCTATTTTATCGGTGGAATTCTGAAACATGGACGCTCGTTAACCGCTTTCACAAATCCTTCTACTAATTCATTCAAACGACTTCTGCCCGGCTTTGAAGCCCCGGTAAAACTTTTCTTTGGATTGGCAAATCGCAGCGCTGCTATCCGCATTCCCAAATATGCCGTCAGCGAAGAAATGAAACGCATCGAATTCCGTACAGGTGACGGAACCTGTAATTATTATCTAGCAATGAGTGCGCTTTTGATGGCTGGTTTGGACGGCATCAAAAATAAAATTATGCCGACCAAAGAAAATGGTTATGGTCCTTTTGACGACAATGTATTCAAATGGAGCGAAGAAGATCAGGCGAAATTGTCTTCCATTCCCACCAGTTTGGAAGAAGCTCTGGAAGCTCTGCAGCAAGATTATGATTATCTGCTGGCAGGAGGTGTTTTCAATAAAGAACTTATTGAAAGCTGGATAAAAGAGAAGATGAAGGAAGTTGTGGCTGTGCGCAATCGACCGCATCCCTACGAAATGAATTTGTATTATAGTTTGTAAACTCACCCTGCTGTCCCTCTCTTTGTAAAAGCGAGGGAACAAGAGAAGAGCAAGAAGAAATATTTATAGCCTTCCGG
>JAIPJH010000108.1 GCA_021734245.1 Candidatus Cloacimonadota bacterium
CTGATGAAATAGTCCTTCGGAATTTCACGGGACAGGTCCTGATGAAATAGAAAATTGAGACTCGACTTCAGAGGAGCTTTCGCGAAACTGGAGTTGAGAATCATTCCCTGAAGTCCAGTCAAACCTGAACTCCAGTGAATAGATATCAGCCCCGATGAAAGTCGGGGCTTTTTCTTTCATTACTTCCCGAAACTTGTTTTTGGGAGAACTTGTTCCTGCTGACAAGTTCGTACAGACCAAGAAAATGATCCTGATGAAATAGTCCTTCGGAATTTCACAGGACAGGTCCTGATGAAATAGAAGTGTAAAAACCTTGCGGATGGTCATTTGACCTCCGCAATGGTTTTTTTATTCAACCATTCGCAAGGTCTCATAAATTCGACTATTACGAAGATTTCATTTACGGCTTTCGCTTTAACTTCGGAATGTACGCAGTTCTTCCGAATGTTGAAGAAGAAAAAGGATTCAAGAAATTCTGATTCTTAGATCTTAAATCTTCAATCGTAAATAACCCCTCTGCCTGCCGGCATCTCCCCTTAACAAGGGAGAAATAAGGAATCTGATAATTAAATAAATCTTAAATCGTAAATAACCCCTCTGCCTGCCGGCATCTCCCCTTAACAAGGGAGAAATAAGGAATCTGATAATTAAATAAATCTTCAATCGTAAATCTTAAATCGTAAATCTAAAATCATAAATCATAAATCTTAAATCTTAAATCGTAAATCTTAAATCTAAAACCCCTCTTCGAAACTTCGTTTCTCTTCTCCCCTTAACAAGGGGAGCTTTTTCAATCTTAAATCGTAATTCTAAAGTATCAACATTCCGATGATCCCGAAAGCCTTCGGGAACAATCGGAAGTTTTTTTAGTAAAAAAAATGTTGCCACAAATAACAGGCTATTTTGTATTATCAATGACCAATCTAAAACTAGCTTATTTCAACCTAACCATCTACAAAAATATTGTCTCGATACTGACACACAATTTTCTAAAAAAAAATAAAAAAACTTGCCAAATCTGGGACAACCGCTTCTTTGAGTTTTGAATATTGAGAGGTGTAGTGTGCATGAAGAAAGAATAATGATCGTTGAAGATGAAATGATTATAGCACAAGATATTAGAAAGATCGTGCAGATTTGTGGTTATGAAGTTTGTTGTATGGCACGTTCCGGAGAAGATGCCATCCAAAAAGCTAATAATTTCAAACCTGATCTGGTTCTGATGGATATTATGTTGGAAAGCAAAATGACAGGACTGGAAGCAGCTCATACAATTTATCGAAACTTGAATATTCCATTCGTTTTCGTGTCTGCTTATGCTGATGATATAACACTGCAAAAAGCTATTAAAACAGAACCCTATGGTTATATAGTTAAACCTTTTGAAGAAAAAGAATTGAAGGTAATTTTAGAACTTGCTCTTTATAAGTTCAAAATGGAAAGTAAACTGAAGAAAAGCCAGAAAAAATATCTTCATATTTTTGAAAACATCCAGGATATTTATTGCGAGTTTGATCTCGACATGAAGATTTTAGAAGTAAGTCCTTCCATTAAAGATTATACTGGATGGACAAGGAAAGAATTGATCGGTAAAGAAGTATCTGAGTTATTTTATGATAATGGGCAGATAAATTTACTGAAAGAGGAAATAAAAAATAATGGCTTTTTAAATGATTTTGAAATTGAATTAAACAGCAAAAATAATAAAAAAATAATTGGCTCAATTCAGGGGAAGATTGTATCGGAAAATGCTGGTGATGAAGAAAAAATGGTATTTGCCATAAGAGATATTACAAAACAAAAAGAAATGGAAAAGCAGATAATGCGAACCGAGAGATTAGCTGGTGTGGGTCAATTAGCTGCTGGGATAGCTCATGAAATCAGAAATCCGCTTGGCAACATCAGTTCCGCAATCCAATTCTGCCTGGAAAAATATCAGCCCAAAGAACCCTTAAATCAATATTTGCAAATAGTCTTAAGGAATTCTGAAAGTGCCAATCAAATTATTAAAGAGCTTCTTGAATTTGCAAATCCCAGAGACATAAAATTTCAGCATGAAGATATTAAAGAGATATTGGACAAAACGGTTGGATTGACACAAACCCGTTGTGAAGAAAAAAAAATAAAAGTAATAAAAGATTACGATAAGAAAATAGATAAAATTGCAGTAGATGAAAAATGGATACAACAATGTTTTGTGAACTTCATTCTTAATGCAATTGATGCTGTAAAAAAAGAGGGTGAAATACAAATATCTTTAGAAGATTATAATGATCATATCATCATTGAATTTAAAGATAATGGAAAGGGAATATCTCAGGAAAACCTGAAAAAAATATTCGATCCTTTCTTTACTACGAAATCTGACGGAACAGGTCTTGGCTTGGCAATGGCTCTTCAGATAATTCTAGCTCATAGTGGAAATGTAGATTTTGAAAGCGAGGAAGGCGTGGGAACCAAAGTAATGGTAAAGTTACTTAAAAAAGCCAGATAATTATTTTAACAGGAGATATGATGAATAAAATTCTAATCATAGATGATAACCAGGATATGACTTTTTTATTGAGTAATATTTTGAAAGATAAAGGTTATAAAGTTTATGTAGCTGGAAATGGTTTACAAGGTTATCAGAAAGCAAAAAGAAATAATCCAGACCTTGTTTTACTTGATATGAGACTTCCAGAAATGAATGGTATTGAAGTTCTAGAAAAATTAATGAAACTTCCCAAAGAAATGCAGGTTATCATGATAACTGCTTATGCAGATCTAAATGATGCTGTGAAAGCTATGAAGTTGGGAGCTTACGATTACGTAACCAAACCTTTTAATAATGATGAATTACTTCTGACTATAGATAATGCATTAAGAACAATAAATTTGAGCCAGGAAGTAAAAGACCTGAAGAAGAAATTGGGGCAGAAAACTGTAAGTGTAAAAGAAATCGGTGATAGTTCTGCTATCCAAAATGTATTTAAACAGGTGGATTTGATAGCGAAAACAAATATGAGCATTATTTTGCAGGGGAAAAGTGGAAGCGGTAAAGAAGTATTTGCAAACCTAATTCATCAACGCAGTCCAAGAAGCGGTGAATCTTTTGTAGCTGTAGATTGTGGAGCCATTCCGGCTAACTTGTTGGAAAGTGAGTTTTTTGGACACGAACGAGGTGCTTTTACGGGTGCATATTCCACCAAATCAGGCAAATTTGAAGAAAGTGATGGTGGAACTTTACTGCTGGATGAAATCACAAATCTTCCTCTGGATGGACAAGCTAAATTATTACGTGCTATTGAAACTAAACAAGTACGACATCTGGGAGGTCGGAACACCATCGATTTTGATGTTCGTCTTATTGCTACGACCAATAAAAACATTAAGAACGAAGTTATAAAAGGCAATTTCAGGGAAGATCTATATCATCGCTTAAATGAATTTACAATTACTCTTCCTACACTGCAGGAAAGAAGAGATGATATTCAAACTCTGGCAGAAGTTTTTTTGACAGAAGCAAATGAAGAACTGGAAAAGAAAGTTAAAGGATTCACAAAAGAAGCTATGAAACAAATGTTGAATCACGAATGGCCTGGAAATGTTCGGGAATTAAAATTTACGATCAAAAGAGCTGCACTACTAACCAATAAAGATTATATTGAACCATATCATTTATCATTTGCCTTGAATTATAAATTTGATTCAAATACAAATTCATTATTATTAGAAAATGGTCTAACATTTGATGAACTTGTAGAAGATTATGAAAGAAAGATCCTGGAAAACACTCTAAATAAAACTGAGAGAAACAAAACTAAAACAGCAAAGATGTTGGGACTGAATCGAAAAACTTTGTATAGGAAATTAAAAGCGCTTGATATTGAATTGTAAAATTATTTGAAAATTGTTTGGATTTTGAGTCATATCTAAGAATAATGTGTCCTAATTGACTCAGAAATTTGCATAAAAATTGATTTAGCATTCTTTGATTTAATTTAATTTTAAAAAATATAAAGACGTAACTTACTATATAATAGTGTAATATAAATTTAATTACTATTTCTTTCACTTAATCATTGAGTTTGGCACATAGAATGCAATCTACTTTTTGGGGAGTTAAAGATGAGTGAATTAAAAAAAATAATGGTCGTAGAGGATAATTCTGACATGCAGTTGATGCTAAAAGATATTCTGAGTGATGCCGGATTCATGATAGATCTGGCAAAATGTGGTGAAGAAGCAATTTGTTTAGCAGAAAGAAATAAATATGATGTTGTTCTTTTGGATAAAAGACTTCCTGATATTGATGGGTTTATAGTATTTAACAGAATTAAACAACTTGATCCAAAAATAAATGTTGTTATTTTAACGGCTTATGGAGATAAATTTATCGAAAAATCTTCTAAGCAAATGGGGGCATTTGGCTATAAAACTAAACCTTTTGTAAATAGCGAACTTATAGACATTGTTCAGCAGGCTGCAAATCATTAAGTTCAATTACTGCTTTTCGTTTTGCTCCTTTTGTATCATATGAAAAGCCATCTTAACAGCGGCGCGAACATCTTTTTCCCGCACTGGTTTTACCAGGTATCCGTATGGATCAGAATCAATCGCTCCTTCCAGAGTTTCTTCATCTGCATAAGCAGTAAGGAATAGGATTGCGGTACCAAATTTTTCATGGACTATTTTTGCAGCTTCCACACCAGTCATTTCCCCAGCAAGCATGATGTCCATTATAACTAGATCAGGATTAGTTTCTTCAACGATCTCTAAACATTTTTCACCTGAGTCAATAATATCAATGATTTCATATCGATCTTTCAATAAGTATGTTTTAACAACTTCTGCGATCATCATTTCATCTTCTACAATTAAAATTCTCTTTTTAGCCATTTTTACCCCTTTCGTGCTTAGAACAAAAAATTTATATTTTACGATATGTCAATTTAAAAAAAATATTGTGATTTCAAGATGAATTTTGCAAATCATTTCTCAATTTCAAATTAAGATATCAATTATGTTTGACATAGATTAGAATAATTACTATTTTATGCAATAAGATAAAGTATAATAATTAAAGCAGTTAGGCGGTATGTGAAGAATATTTCATAAGGTTTAATAATGTTTGGTTGGAAAATTGCATTATATTATAAAAAAATTATAAGGAGATATATATGAAAAAATTAGTTATTATTTTTATCCTGATGATGTCTTTCGTTTTAGCGGCAGATCAGGAATTCCAATTTGAAGAAAGTTGGGGAGAAGAAGGTATTAATTTGATCGATCAGTCTGCTAATGGTATTGATCTGATCTATTCAGTTAAATCATTTACTCTGCAAGATCAGATGGTTGACGGCTCTAATATGAGCAAAGTTAATATTGCCGGTCAACTTTTACCCGCAGAAGAGGGCATGCCCGATCTTCCTTCCTTCAGCAGATTTATAGCAATACCGGAAGGTGCGTCTGTGAGAACAAGAATAATTTCTTCCAGAACAGAAATTATCGAAAACGTAGATCTTATCCCAGCTCCCAGAATTCCTTTGGACACTGAAGATGGACCTCTTCAGTTTCGCAAAAACAGTAATATCTACAAGCAAAATGCAATATTCCCAAAAGAACCGATAAAAATTTCTGAAGTAACTGAAGTCCGTGGAGTTGATACTGCAATACTGGCGATTTCACCCTTCCAATACAATCCTGTTACAAAGCAGCTTGTTGTGAATAGAGATATGGAAATTGAAGTTGAGTTTACTGGAGGAAACGGTAACTTTGGAGAAGAAAGACTCCGCAGCATCTGGTGGGAACCAATTTTAAGTGGAACCTTTCTGAATTATGAGATGTTACCTGATTTCAATGTTAACAAAACTTCCAATTCCAGAACAGAAGATTATGAATACATAATTATTGTTCCAGATGATCCTGATTTCCTTAGCTGGGCGCAAACTATTGCAGATTTCAGAATCGAACAGGGAATTCGTACCGGAATAAAAAATACAACCGAAATTGGCGGAAATACCACAACTGCTATTGAAACTTATATCAATGACGCTTACAACAACTGGGATATTCCACCTGCAGCAGTTTTACTGATTGGAGATTACGGAACAGTTGGAAATACTATTGTATCTCCTATCTGGAATAATTACTGTGTTTCAGATCATATTTATGCTGATGTTACAGGCAATTCACTTACTGATGTAGTATTTGCCAGGATCACAGCCAGAGATGCGCAGGAATTGGAAACGATGATAAACAAAATGCTGGATTATGAACAGAATCCAATTACCGATGCCGACTATTATGATCACCCAGTTACGGCTTTGGGATGGCAGACAGAGCGTTGGTTCCAACTTTGTTCAGAAGCGATCGGTGGTTTCTGGTTTCATGAATTGAACAAAGACCGAGTTAGAATAAATGCTGTTTATGATGGAAATCCTGACATTGATCCCTGGTCTTATGCTCAAAATACATCTCAAGTTTTAAATTATTTTGGTCCTAATGGATTGGGCTATATTCCACAAACTCCCGGCGAATTAGGCGGGTGGACAGGTGGAACTGGAGCGATGGTAAATCAGGCTATCGAAGATGGAGCATTTATGCTCGTACACCGCGATCATGGTTATGAAAGCGGTTGGGGAGAACCGGATTATAATTCAACTTACGTAAATATGTTGAACAACGATAAACCAGTTTTCGTGTGGTCGATAAACTGTCTTACAGGAAAATACAACATGTCGGGAGATTCTTTTGCCGAGGTCTTTCATCGTCATCAGACAGGAGCTTTGGGATTGATCGCAGCTTCCGAAGTTTCATATTCTTTTGTAAATGATGCATATATGTGGGGTGCGATGGATCATATGTGGCCGGATTTCATGCCCGATATGGGAACAAATCCCACAGATTGCGATTTCATACTGCCGGCTTTCGCCAACGCAGCTGGGAAAACGTTTCTTTATGGATCGAATTGGCCTTATAACAGCCAGAGCAAACCAGTAACTTATAATCTTTTCCATCAACATGGCGGAGCTTTCATGAATGTTTATTCCGAAGTTCCTCAGAATATTACAGTTTCTCACAGTAATGAACTTCTCAGTGGATTAGATACTTTTGAAGTAACAGCGGATGAAGGATCTTTTATCGGTCTTAGCGTGAATGGTGAAGTTATCGGAACTGCAGTTGGAACAGGTTCAGCAATATCTATTCAAATTCCAGTACAAATACCAAATAACACAATGAAAGTAACTGTTACAAAGCAGAATCATTATCGCTATTCTGCTGATGTTATGATCATCGCACCAGATCAATATGTGATCTTTGATTCTGTAGATCTGGTAGAAATTGATGGTCATATCGATAATTCAATCCAATCTATGGATACAGTTCAAATGGATGTAACTCTCAATAATATTGGACTGCAGCCCACAGGTAATGCAGTAAATGCAACACTTTCTGCAACTTCTAATATGGTTAACATCTTAAATGATACAGCCGTTTTTGGTCAGATTCCAGCTTCAGGTTTTTCCACTCTGCAAGATGCTTTCCAAGTTGAATTTACAGGCAGCATTGAAGATGAAACTATAATTGATTTCACATTAGAAGTAGAATCTGGTGGAACTACCTGGATAAGTGATTTTGAAGTTCTCGTATTAGCTCCAGATCTTGCTTATGATAGTTTTGACCTTGAACTTCAATCTGGCATAGATGAAATACTCGATCCTGGTGAAAATGCCGATATTTATGTTGATTTCATGAATAATGGTAGTGGATTTGCATATAACACTTCTGCTGTAATTTTTACAAGCGATCCTTATGTAACTTTGAACGGATCTGGTTTTATTTCAGTTATCGATCCCGGAACTATCGGAACAACTGAACAGCCAATTCAAGTTACAATAGCTGATGACAGTCCTGTGGAATACTTTGCCGAGATCAACGTGATTGTACAAGATGAAACAGGTCTCAGTGGTCAATTTTCCTTTAATTTGCCTATTGGATTTATAGCTCATAACTTCGAAGCTGGCGAAGGTGGCTGGACGCATATGGTATTGGGTGATGACTGGGTTGATGAATGGCATTTAAGTTCTTTTAGGAACTTCACCATCGATGGAATGTACAGTATGAAATGCGGCGGACCAGATGATACATCTTATGCAAATTTCATGTATGCAGCTCTGGTAATGCCCGAAATAGAACTTGGTTCTGCAGCTACAATCAAATTTCATCATTGGATGGATGTTGGTGCCAATAACAATGGTATGACCTGGGATGGCGGAATTATCGAGATCTCTGCAAATAGCGGAGATTGGGAACAAGTAACTCCAGTTGGCGGATATCCCTGTACAATGCTGAATATGCCGACTTCTCCCTTCCCGGAAGGTCTGGAATGTTTTGCCGGAAGTATAGATTGGGAAGAAGTAACGTTGGATCTTTCTGGTTATTCAGGTATGGCGCAAATCAGATTTGTGTTAGGAAGTACAGGTCTGGTTACTGGAGAAGGCTGGTACATTGATGATGTTTATTATACAAATCCGACAGGATCTGACGATGAAACTACGATTCCACTTGTTACCGAATTGAAAGGTAATTACCCGAATCCTTTCAATCCAAGTACAACTATTTCCTTTAGTATAAATAAGGAAAGTGATGTTCAACTGGAAGTTTTTAATGTTCGCGGACAGAAAGTTAAAACATTGGTAAGTGCACAACTCGATGCAGGAGCACATGATATCATCTGGAATGGCAGGGATGATCAGAACAAAACTGTATCAAGTGGTGTTTACTTCTATAAAATGAAAGCTGACAAGTTCGTACAGACCCAGAAGATGATCCTGATGAAATAGTCCTTCGGAATTTCACGGGACAGGTCCTGATGAAATAGAAAATTGAGACTCGACTTCAGAGGAGCTTTCGCGAAACTGGAGTTGAGAATCATTCCCTGAAGTCCAGTCAAACCTGAACTCCAGTGAA
>JAIPJH010000109.1 GCA_021734245.1 Candidatus Cloacimonadota bacterium
TAGAGAAGTTTTTCAGAGCTTGTTTTGCCCATTTCGGAGTTAAATTTGGGTTTTTCGATCCATTTTTGTTGAGCGTCAATAAAATTGAAGGTTGTGAAATGGTTAAACTAAAATCGAGTTTTTAGAGGGAACTCATAATCTAATTTTTTATTTAGCTTCTCAAAATTTTTTTTACAATTCAATTTTTCAGCTTGTCTGCAATTCAGCTTAGTTCATATAACAAAACAGCCGGCACAAAAACCGGCTGTAGAAGTTATTTTATTCATATTTCATGGGCATCTAATCCTCGTCATCATCATCGTCCAGATAGTTACTATGTTTATAATTGTAATCGCTATCGTAACCATAATCTTTCTGAGTGAAGTAAAGCATGTCTTCAATTTTTTTGTAAAGATTATCATCTTCAAAATATACTGAAAAGGAAGCTTGATTTCCAGCTTCTCTTTTAACGGAAACTTTGGCATTTCTGGCCATATTCTCCAGCACGAATTCTACCTCTTCCAGGTACAATCCTTTCAACGTTTTCATGAACTCCTCCACAAAATTTTGATAAGCTTTGTTATTTTCATCCTAATTAGTTGTCAAACTTTTTTTATTATATTAATCAAATTTTTTTTATGTTGTAATTATTTGCGATTTGGTGTTTTATGATTATAATACATTATTATTTGTAATTGTAATTATTAAAGATTTTAGTTAAAATTTTCTGGAGTAATTTTTTATTTGACAGTAATATCGTTAAGAAATTTTTTGTGCCGATTTTGTGAATTTTATGTGAATTAATTTTTGCATATTGGAAATGTGTTTTCATTTTCTGCAATACTTCCTTCCAATAGCAGCGAGTTATGTTTTCAGCTTGTGTTTTTGTTAATCAGGATTGCCAACTTGTGTTTTGTCGTAAAATATTTTTTCAGAAACTCGAAGGAGGGTTATGCGAATTGAAAGGTTTGCTGATTGGTAATCGTATTCCGAGGGAATACTTCATCACTACCGGAACCGGTGAAAGTGATATTACAATTCATGCCGGTTCATATCATCTGGCACTCAAAGATGCCGGAATCGAAAAAGCTAACATCATGACATATTCATCTATTTTACCTGGAATTGCTCAGGAAATCACACGACCAACAAATTACGTTCATGGCGAAGTTATGGAAACCATCATGGCTGCCTGTCATGGCGAAAGTGGAACGCGAGTTACGGCAGGAATTATTTTTGGCTGGCTTTACAACCGAAAAACCGGTAAAAAATATGGCGGATTAGTTTGTGAGCATAATGGAGCTTATCCTAAACAGGAAATTGAAGATCTACTGCAAAGCAGTCTTCAAGAGCTTTATACCAATGGTTTTGATGATGATTATGAACTTAAAGATTTCAAGATCATCACAAGATCGTTCGTTCCTAAGAAGAAGCATGGAACAGCTCTGGTTGCACTTTGCTTTACAAATTATATCTTTCCGATCTTGTCGGAAGAAGAAGTTGTTTTATGAACTTTGCAGATATTACAGAAAAATATGCTCAGTTTGATACAGCAAAAATTGTAATTCTGCCTGTTCTCTACGATGGAACAAGTACCTGGCAGAAAGGCTCAGATAAAGGACCGGAAGCGATTTTGGAGGCTTCTGCCAATATGGAACTTTACGACATCGAAACCGATTGTGAAGTTTTTAAGCAGGGAATTTTTACTGCAGAACCTATAGCTGAAAATACACTTCCAGAATTAATGGTTCATGAAGTTGAAAAGTCAGTTTCAGATTTTCTGAAAGCTGATAAATTCGTTGTAACTCTGGGTGGTGAACATTCTGTTAGTATGGGAACTATCAAAGCTCATTCTTTGAAATATGAAAACCTGACAATTCTGCAATTGGATGCTCATACTGATCTGCGAGAAGATTACGAAGGCAGCAGATTCAATCATGCCTGCGTGATGGCAAGAGTAAAAGAAATGGAACTTCCCTTTTTGCAGGTGGGAATTCGCAGCATGGATATTGAGGAAAAAACTTCCATAAACCCTGATCGAACTTTCTTTGCCAAAGATATTGCCGGAAGATCAGACTGGCAGGAACAGGTAATTCCACTGCTTTCGGAAAACGTTTATGTTACCATCGATCTGGATGTTTTCGATCCTGCTCTTATGCCTTCCACCGGCACTCCGGAACCGGGCGGCCTGGATTGGTGGAATGTGCTGAAGCTTCTGAAATTAGTTGCTGAAAATTGCAATATTATCGGATTCGATGTTGTGGAATTATGCCCAAGCGAAACCAACAAAGCTCCGGATTTTCTAGCTGCAAAACTGATTTATAAACTGCTGTCGTATAAGTTTGGAAATGAAAATAGATAATTTCTAAAAGAATGAGCAAGTCCCCCTTGGAAGGGGGAATAAAAGGGGGTTTTTGCTAAGATAAAATTGCAAACCCCTCCAAATCTCCCCTTATAAAGGGGAGCAATAAAAATAAGAAAAAATGGAGAAAAAATAAAATGAACAAAAAAGAACTATTGAAAGATGTAGTAAAACACATCGACATCAAATCGTTTGATTCTACATATATAATCGACTCGATGCGTGAAATGTCGTTCACCAGCCGTGATACAGCCATAGCTACCGATATTCTGCAAATGATGATAGAAGAAAAGGAGTGTACGAATTTCCTAACTTTGGCAGGCAGTACAAGCGCTGCCGGCTGCATGCAGGTTTACGTGGAAATGATCAAAAACAAAATGATCGATGTGGTGGTGGCAACCGGCGCTTCCATTGTGGATATGGATTTTTTTGAAGCGCTGGGTTTCAAACATTACAAAGGTTCGCCTTTTGTAGATGATAACAAACTGCGTGACTTATACATAGATCGAATTTATGATACTTATATCGATGAAGAAGAATTGCAGATCTGTGATATGAAGATCAAGGAAATTGCCGACAGCCTGGAACCGCGACCATATTCATCCCGCGAATTCATCTGGGAAATGGGAAAATGGCTGACAAAAAATTCCGTGAAAAAAGATTCTCTCATTCAAACAGCTTATGAGAACAACGTTCCCATCTTCTGCCCTGCTTTCAGCGACAGCAGTGCCGGATTCGGGCTCGTGAAACATCAGGTGGAAAATCCTGATAAACACCTTTCCATAGACTCTGTGAAAGATTTTCTGGAACTTACCAAGATCAAGATCGGGGCAGGAACGACCGGAATATTTATGATCGGTGGTGGCGTTCCCAAGAATTTTACTCAAGATACAGTAGTTTGTGCCGAGATTTTGGGGTTTGACGTTCCCATGCATAAATATGCAGTGCAGATAACGGTAGCTGACAGCCGTGATGGTGCCTGCTCCAGCTCCACTCTGAAGGAAGCTTCTTCCTGGGGAAAAGTGAACACAACTTATGAGCAGATGGTTTTTGCCGAAGCCACTTCTGTGCTGCCGCTGATGGTGAGCTGCGTTTATCATAAAGGAAGCTGGAAAGAACGAGAATTTAAGAATTGGGCTGTGAAACTGCATGATGTGAAAGTGTAGCCAGGTCATTAATTCTTGGTCATTAGTCATTGGTTATTGGTCATTGGTCATTGGTCATTGGTTATTGGTGAATTTTTCTACTTCACATCTCGCTACGAAACTCCCGTTTCGTAACGCCGCTTTTCGCAGCTCCCGCTGCTTCGAGCAAGCGACTGCGTCGCTTAAAATCAAATAATTGATTTATTCCAAATCTACCTTGAAAAGGTTTACAAGGCTTTTCTTCCTGCTGAACCTTTTCAAGGTTACATATTCATCTCATTTCCAGCCCTGAAAGTCTCAATAAAAAGATTAAATGGAAGAGAGCTTTTCAGGGTAAATTATTCCAATTTTTTGTTTAAAACCATTGAAAAGACTGACAAGAAAGTTTTTCTCTTATTGTAGTCTTTTCAAGGTTCATTTATATGTAACGCTGCTTCTAGCAAGCGACTGCGTCGCTTAAAATCAAATAATTGATTTATTCCAAATCTACCTTGAAAAGGTTTACAAGGCTTTTCTTCCCGTTCAACCTTTTCAAGGTTACATATTCATCTCATTTCCAGTCCTGAAAGTCTCAATAAAAAGATTAAATGGAAGAGAGCTTTTCAGGGTTAACATTATTAACCTTCGCAAGGTCGAGAATAATTGGAAGTTCCATAACCTTGCGAAGGATTTTTTTACAATCTTTTCACCAGAAACAAACAGGGATTTGCTTCTCCCCACAAATCCTTAAATTCTTCCAGCGGGATAAATCCATTCTTTTTATAAAATTCTCTCGTGCAGGCATATCCTTTATCGGGATGAGCAGAACTGAGTGTTTTAACTGTCAGGAATTTTTTTTCCTGTTGTTCCAATTCTTGAACGGCAAACTGCAGTAATTCTCTGCCTATTCCCAGGCGATGAAAATCCGGTAGAACACCACACACATAAATCTCGCTGGTTTCCTTGAAATGCGAAATGATCGAGAAAAAACCAACTTCTTTTTCAAACATATATGCAGTATAAAAATCTGTATCTTCCACACCTTTTATGTAAGCCTCATTTGCTTCCGGAATGCCAAACCAGTTTGGTAATAATTCTATTATTTTCTTGCAAATTCGGCTTTTTTCTTCCTTGTTCTTTATCTTTTTTAATCGCATATTTTTCTCCAGCCAGTCCTTCTTGTGGGCGTGATAAATTTTTCCATGTACATCTTCTGTGAAATGCTGCATTTCGGGAGGAAAATGATAAACAAATCTTTTAATTTCTTTTCCGCCAACAGCTTCCACAATTTTCTGAGATGCAATATTTTTCACATTGGGTGATGTTTCGATAATTTTCGTTTGAGTTTTACTGAAAATGTACTTGCACAAAGCATTCAATAGTTCCTTCCCAAAACCTTTCCCCCAATATTCTGGTAGAAATTTTACATCCGGTGATGAAATTCCCTCTTCATTCGGAGAACCTAATTTACATTCTCCAATTTTTTTGCCACTTTCTTTTTCGATGACGACCAGTGATTTATCAAATTCACTCTCATCATATTCTTCGATCTTTTTGATGAATTCTTCTTCTGAAATTCCCAATCCATTTGGAAATCCAACATTTTTCATCACTTTTCCACTGTTCCACAAAGATAAATACATATCAACGTCGGAAGTTTCAGCTTTTCTTACTTTTAATCTTTTTGTCTGGAAGATCATCTTTTCTCCGTTCAAGTTACCTTGAAAAGGTTTACAAGGCTTTTCTTCCTGCTGAACCTTTTCAAGGTTAAAAATTAACCTCATTTCTTACCCTGAAAGTCTCAATTGAAAGAATTCTCGTAAGAGAGCTTTTCAGGGTTAACAATTAACCTTTTCAAGGTTCTTTGTCATTCGTCATTGGTTATTGGTGAATTTTTACCAAGACCAACCCTTGAAAAGGCTGACATGAGAGAATTTCTCTGATTGAAGCCTTTTCAAGGTCAAAATTCCAACCATTAAAGGTTTACATCTTCTTAATCCAGGCATAACATGTTCTTTTCTTTTTGAAACCGATCGCTTTATAAAATGGATCAAAGCCGCCTGTCATCGGCATTTTGGTAGCACCGAGTTCCTGCAATCTGGCAAAGCAGGCATTCATAAGTTCCTGTGCCAGTTTTTTGCCGCGATGATCGGGATGAGTTCCCAATGGTTCCAGATGTCCGATCTTGTTTACTTCATCGTACCAGACGATTGCCTGAGCTACCATTTTATCATTCTCGGCGGTGATGAAAAAATCGTTCTCGGCATAATAATCAGGTGCCTTCTGCAATTCCTGATAACTGAAAACCGATGGCCAGTCTTCCTGATTTGGATGATTGAAAGATCTACCGAAAATCTCGCAGCGTTCTGCAATTCGATCACATCCCTGCATCGTGTGCAAAGTGAATCCGTGCGGCAAATGCCAGTTATATTTTCCGGTAATCTGATATTCCAAATGGCTGGAAGAAACTTCTTCTCTCTTTTCGTAGCCGCGTTTTTGAATCAATTCCAGAAGTGGTTCATCATCTTCATACACGAAAATATGAACTTGTTTTTTCTGTTTGTTCAAGAAATTCTTTTCGCCATATTCCAGCATTTCTTCCATCAGAAAAAGATAGTCAGGATGCCGCTGAATAAAGATCTCACCAAACCCGCGATGTTCGGTGTGAGCATGCTCGATATTAGCCACTCCCACGATTTTTCCGGCTTCATTTTCCCACACTCCTAGCAGATCTTCCCAGAGCTTAATCGCAGCAATACTTTTAGAATTATCTGGTGAATTTAAACCATACGCTCCCAACATCGGAGATATGAAAAAACGGGCATAATTCCAGCGTTCCAACCCCCAATTTACAGGAGAATTAAAAGCGCAATAAGTTTCATTCAGGAAATCCCGAATTCTAATAAAATCCCTTTCGGGAATGTATTTTCTAAGTTTTATTTTTTTCATTTTCCATTTCCTTTTTCAAATGTTTTCTCACTGCTTTGCGTCCTTTCTTTTTGAACCAGCGTTTGCTGCCTGTGTGCGCTTCATCGGGATGTGCCGGACGCTTGCGCGTGTATAATTTTTTGGTGCTTTTTTTCATATGATTAAAATCCCCCTCGACTAAAGCCGCATCTCTCCTTAACAGTGGAGATTTTTTTTTTGATTCATCAAATAACACACAACTTTTTTTTCCATCATTTTCTTTCATATCTTCTTCCACTTTCCCCTGACTGCCTTGCCGAAGTCATACGAAGGCTGGTCAAGGAGGACTGAGAAGGTTAACGTTTCAATCATCAACTTGTGTATTTGTCTCAAACATGGATGTTTCATTATGTTCTACCTCACATCTCGTTATGAAACTCCTATTTCGTAACGCTAATTTCGCAGCTCCTGCTGAACCTTTTCAAGGTTATATATTCATCTCATTTTCTACCCTGAAAGTCTCAATTGAAAGAATTCTTGTAAGAGAGCTTTTCAGGGTTAATTATTCCAATCTTTTGTTTAAAACCCTTGAAAAGGCTGACATGAGAGAATTTCTCTGATTGAAGCCTTTTCAAGGTTGCACATCCAGATTAATTTCATTCTCACCTAACTTCTCACACAAATATCTATCATGACTTACAAAGATAATCGTACCTTTAAAATTCATCAAAGCAACTTCCAAAGCTTCTCTGGCAGCGATTTCCAGATGATTGGTTGGCTCATCTAAAACTAATACATTTGTATCGGAAATAATGATCTTTTTTAAAGCTGTTTTGCTCTTTTCTCCAATACTTAGACTTCCGATCTTTTGGTGAACCTTATCTTTACGAAGATTAAAACTTCCCAATACTGTTCTCGCCTGAGACTGTTTTGTCATATCTCCTTCGATCATTTCTTCCAGGATCGTATTCTCTGGATTTAACTCCTCGATTTCTTGAGCATAATAGCCAATTTTCACCTGTGGATTCCAGGAAAATTCACCCTCAAATTCTTTGATTTGATCTACTAGGATTTTCAGTAAAGTCGATTTACCTGAACCGTTTTTACCGCTGATCAAAAATCGTTCACCATTCTCAACAGTAAAACTGAGATCTTTTAAAACTGATTCTTCAACAAAATTCTTGGATAATTTTTCTACCCGCAATATCGTTCTTGCTCGTATTTCCTGATCTTCAAAGTGAATCTCTCGTTTCTTCTCAATCCAGGGTTTTTCATCCTGAGCTTTTTCGATCTCCTTATTCAGTCTTGTTTCTACTGCTTTTGCTCTGCGCATCGAGTCTTTGGCAGAATTGGTGATCGTTTCATAAACCGGTGCATAGCCTTCCGAACCTGTTTGCGCCTGATGGCTGACAGCCCAGTCTTTACGATCGATAAATGCTTTTTTCAATTTCTTGATCTTCTTTTGAGAACTTTCATATTGATGCAGTTTTCGCTGGAATGCCTTATCTTTTTCTTTTCGATAGAATGAATAATTTCCCGAAAATTTCGTGATAGTCTTATTCTCCATTTCCCAAATCTCCTGAACACAATTATCCAAAAACTTACGGTCATGGCTGATTACGAGAAATGGAATTTTAATCTTGTTTAAATAAGATTCCAACCATTCTAAAGTCTGCACATCCAGATGATTTGTCGGTTCATCCAGAAGTAGTAGATCAGGTTCATCCAGCATGATGCGGCAGAAAGCTATTTTAGTCTTTTCACCACCACTCAATGTGCTTAATTTTCTATTTAGAAAGGTTGAATCCAGACTAAATTGAGACATAACTTTTTGAAAGTGAATGTCAAATTTATAGCCGCCGAAAGTATCAAAATCTGCCAGGATTTTAATCATCTCAGATTCTTTGAATT
Organism: Candidatus Cloacimonadota bacterium; assembly: GCA_021734245.1. Taxonomy (NCBI): domain Bacteria; kingdom Pseudomonadati; phylum Candidatus Cloacimonadota; species Candidatus Cloacimonadota bacterium. The sequence continues at coordinate 8,284 of JAIPJH010000109.1, forward strand.
GATCCAATTTTTCCATTTTCTTCTTCAAATTGAAAAGTCTGGGCTTCAGCATCCAGAGAAAATCCTGTACTATCAGATCATCAGGAATAACCACTTCCTGCGGCAGATAACCTGTCCTGAGATTTGGCTGAAAATAAATTCCACCTGCAATTGGTTTATATTTCTGCAGAAGTATTGAAAACAATGTGGATTTTCCACAACCGTTCTTTCCAATCAATCCTGCTTTTGTGTTCGATCCGATTTCAAGAGAAAGTTCTTCAAACAGATTCTCTGCCTGATCTTCATAACAAAATGTTATATTTCCTGCTTTTATAATTGCCATATTAATACCTAACAATACTTCAGTCACCTTCGTAAGAAGGAAAAATTAGGGGATTATATTTACTAATTATTCTCAATTTTAGAAAACCCCTCAGCGACTTTGTCGCTCTCTCTCCTTCC
>JAIPJH010000110.1 GCA_021734245.1 Candidatus Cloacimonadota bacterium
AAAATTCTACAAATTTTGAGTGTCTCGCTTTTTGAAAAAGTGCCTATTTTGCAACTACTTACAAAATCGGATTACAGAAAAACTACACCCTCCGATTCTAAACAATTGGTATTGTTTAACTTATAACAGGACAGTAGTGGCATAAAATATTAAATTAATTGACGAATGGCATGTAAGATGCATTGTGTATTATAGAGGAAAAAATGGTCAGAAAAATATTGATTGTTGAAGATGAGCGTATAATTGCCGAAGACATTAAGAAAAGCCTGGTAAATTATCAATATGAGGTTGTTAGTATTGTGTCGAATGGTAACGCTGCAATAGCTGCCGCAAAAGAGAAACAGCCTGATATGATCCTCATGGACATAAAGATAGAGGGTGATATAGATGGAATTGAAACAGCTAAGATAATCAAAAAAGAATTTCAGATACCAATTGTTTATCTTACAGCAAATGCCGATGAAGCAACATTGGAAAGAGCAAAAGATACACAACCATATGGTTATATAGTAAAACCTTTTGAAGAGATCGATCTCAATGCAACACTGCAAATAGCTTTTTCCAAGCATCATTCAGATTTAGATTTGATACGATCCGAAAAAAGATTCAAGAAACTTATCGAAGAAAACACAGATGGAATTGCTGTGATCGATAAAGATAAAAAGATTTTATTTGTGAACCAGGCATTCGAAGAAATATTCTGCAAAACCAGAGAAGAATTGATCAATTCCAAGTTTGAGCACGACATAGATAAAAACAGATTTGAGCTGGAAATCGATTGTGAGGATCAGAATAAAATATTAGATGTAAGTGTTGTGGAAATTCATTGGGAAAACGAAATTGCAAAATTAACTACTCTACGCGATATTACGGAAAGAAAAAAAGCTCAACTGGAAGTGGAAAAAAGTGCCCAGAAACTACAAAAATTATTAGAGGATTTGGTGAATGGTCTTGTTTCGGCTATCGAAATGCGAGATCCATATACCGCTGGACATCAAAGAAAAGTAGCTGAACTGGCATGTGCGATCGGACGTAAAATGAATCTGTCTGAAGATCGGGTAAACGGCCTTAGAATAGCATCTCTGGTTCATGATATTGGCAAGATCCAAATTCCGGCAGAAATCTTGAGTAAACCAGGAAAATTGAGTGATGTTGAGTATGAAATTATGAAATCTCATGCCCAGGCAGGCTATGAAATTTTGAAAGGTATAGATTTTCCCTGGCCCATTGCACAAACGGTTTTGCAGCATCATGTAAGGATGGAAGGTATTTCATATCCGGACAACATAGAATATGATGAGATAATTTTAGAATCCAAGATTCTTTCTGTGGCAGATGTTGTGGAAGCGATGTCTTCACATCGACCATATCGACCTGCTCGGAAAATCGAAGATGTTCTGGATGAAATAAGAGACAATCGTGGAAGCAAGTATGATGCCGAAGTAGTTGATGCCTGCATCAAGGTTTTTAAAGAGGATAATTTTTCTTTCAGTTCATTGTGATCAAACAATTCATTTATCTAATTGGGATTTTAAAAAATAGTTGTTTTGTCATAATAAATTGGATCGCCCGGAAGGATTGCATTTCAAAGATACGCAGTATCTTCTCCGATGCGCTACATCGCTGCTGAATTTTCACAGATTCAAATTCAGATTCCAGCTCGTGGTCGAACTCGTGCAGGAAGAAGGGGTTCTCATAAAATAAACTTATTAGTTTAAACATATTTGTTCGTTTTTGTTAGTTGCAAAACACTGGCACGCCCGGAAGGATTGCATTTCAAAGATACGCTGTATCTTCTCCGATGCGCTACATCGCTGCTGAATTTTCACAGATTCAAATTCAGATTCCAGCTCGTGGTCGAACTCGTGCAGGAAGAAGGGGGTTCTCATAAAATAAACTTATTAGTTTAAACATATTTGTTCGTTTTTTATTAGTTGCAAAACACTGGCACGCCCGGAAGGATTCGAACCCTCAACCCTCTGATCCGAAGTCAGATGCTCTATCCAATTGAGCCACGGGCGCACGAAATGCAAAATTATTTTGACTTTATTTTGTGTCCAACATTTTTTGTTAAACTAAAAGATGTATAAAAAGGAGAGTAGGAATGAAAGTTGTAACTTGTATAATTATGGTAAATTGTGTGTTTGCAATACTATTTGCAGATGCCGACGAAGGTATGGAAAAATATCAAACTTACAATGAAAACCAAACAACAGAGAATTTAATTGAAGTGATCAATCATTTTTCCCAGGATAGTGACGATGAATATCATTCTGCTATGATTTTAGGAAATGTATATTTAAATCAGCTTGAAAAGCAACTGGAAGTTTTTGAATCGAATCTGGATTCACTTTCTTATGGGAATCTTTTTGGATACGCCAACCTCTTGCTTGCAGCAAAAAGATATGATGAAAGTATTGAGATTTATAACAAAATCAACGCTGCTGCTCCAAATTGGTCTTGTCCGTGGCGACATAAAGGCGAAGCTTATCTCGAAATCGCAAATTATGAAAAAGCGGAAGAAGCTACCCAAAAAGCAATCGAGACCAGAGAAGATCATTTCGATGCCTATATCCAACTGGCAAAAGCTCAGAAAGCTCTTGGAAAATATGAAGAAGCACTTAAATCTTTGGAAGACGGTATGAAGTATCAGGAATCAGACCACGAAGGTGAAGTTTCAGACAACGAGATTATAAAACTGCGAAGCGAACTTGTGGAACTTTTGAAAAAATAGTACATTAAATCTTTATATTGACGGAACATATTTTGCATAATTATTAGATGGAGGTAATATGAAATATAAAATATTTATATTATTAATAACACTTACTGTAATTTCAAATATCATTTTCGCGGATTCTTTTGTAATAAGATTTGATAATCCCAAAAAGTATCTTGTAACCAATTTTGTTTTGGAAGGTTACGATATAGCATCTTACAAACCTGGAATTTATCTGGATCTGGTTGTAGATCAGCAGGAATATGAAAATCTAATATCTCAAGGTTATTCAATGAGGATAACTCAAACTGAACAGCAGCTATCCTCAAACCTGAATGCTGGAACCGACCTGGCAGGATATCGTGATTATGATGAAATGCTGGCAGATCTGCAATTATACGAAGCTTTGAATCCTGATATTTGTAAACTTTATGATATCGGTGACTCCAGAGCCAAAACTTATTCTGATGCCGGAAATGCTAATTATGATGATTATTACCATGACATCTGGGCTCTCAAGGTATCTGACAATGTGGAAACTGAAGAAGATGAACCTTCGATTTACTACTTAGCAGAACATCATGCCCGTGAACCAATAAGCTTGGAAGTTGTTATGTATTTCCTGGATCACATCCTGGCACAATATGGAACCGATCCAACCATCACAGATAACATAAATAATTCTCAGATCTGGATTGTTCCTCTGGTAAATCCCGATGGCCACAAAATTGTGACCAGCGAGATCGATTTGTGGTGGAGAAAAAATATTTGTGATAACAACGAAAACGGTATGATTGATGTAAATGGTTACAATCCTGCAGATGGAGTGGATCCCAATCGAAATTATTCCTGGAATTGGGGAGGAGCTTCCACTAACTGGAGCAGTGAAACCTATCAGGGAACAACTTCTTTTTCTGAACCGGAAACTCAAGCAATTAGAGATTTATTGAGCGAACACCACTTTATCGCCGGTCTTACTTACCACTCTTATGGCGAGCTGATTTTATATCCTTTTGGATATGCAGATGGTGTAGTAGCACCCGACGAAGCCGCATTGAGTGATCTGGCAGTAGCTATGGCAACATCGATTCCTGGAATGTATAGTGGAAATTATACTCCGCAACCAGGTTGGGCTTTGTACCCATGCACAGGAACTACAGATGATTATTCCTACGGTACATATGGAATTTTTGGTTACACAGTCGAACTGGCCACAGAGTTTATTCCCAATGCAAATCAGGTCGCAGGAATCTGTGAAGATAATCTGCAGGCTCCGCTTATCATGTTGGACAGGATAAATCATTCGTCTTTGCAAGGTCATGTAACCGATGCGGATACCGACGATCCCGTTCAGGCAGAAATATTTATCGACGGTATCGATGATACCGGAGAATTCCGCAATCCATATCTCAGCAATCAGGAGTTTGGCAGTTATTATCGATTGCTTACAGACGGAGATTATACAGTCCAGTTTATTGCTTATGGTTATGAGCCAAGTATTTACCAAAATGTTAACATAAATAGTACTAACAGTACGATCCTTGATGTAGCTTTAAATCCGGCTACAGCTGATATTACGGTTACTGGAGTTGTAACTGATGTTGATACAGGCTGGCCGATTGAGGGCGCTGTTGTAGAAATTCCAGGTTATAACATTCCTTCTGTAACGACTAATGTAGCAGGTGAATATGAAATTAACAATCTCTATGCTTATCCTTATGATTTCCTTGTTTATGCCGATGGTTATGCCAGTACGATGGAAAATGTATTTGTTTCCTCTACCAATAATGTAGCAGATTTCTCTCTTGCAATTTTGGATGATGGTACCTTTGAATCTGGAGAATTTGCATCCAGCTGGAATTTTGATGGCAATCAACCCTGGTTCATCGATTCTACAAATATGAATTCAGGTTCTTATTCAGCTTGTTCAGGTAATGTTTATGACGATCAAACATCCAAAATGTATTTTTCAATGTATGTTCCAAATGATGATGTGATATCATTTTATTACAAAGTTTCATCTGAAGAGGATTATGATTATCTGAGATTTTACATAGATGGTGAACTTCAGGATATGTGGAGTGGTAATGTAGATTGGCAGGAAGCTGTATTCAATGTGGAAACAGGAAATCATACTTTTCTCTGGGAATATTACAAAGACGGCGGCGTTTCTAACGGCTATGACTGTGCCTGGATAGATGACATTGTATTACCGATCTCAGCTTGGAGTTTAACTCCATCATCGCTTGCTTTTCTTACAATTGAAGATTGTATCGACGGTTTGCAATTCTCAGTAATAAATAACAGCGATTCGGAAATTGTTTTGGATGACATTACATCTTCCGGAACTGAATTTCCCTGGTTCATTGATAGCTTCAATATGACTTTCCCATACAACCTAAGTGTGGGAGAACAACTTGATTTTCTGGTTAAAGTAGCTTTACCCGTAGAAAATCTTTCAAGGGAGATCTTAACTGATCAATTGTATGTTCAATCGGATAATGGACAGAAACATATCGATTTGAGTTTTGATGACGAGTTAGTTGGAAATGATGATCTACCAAATTCCATATCGACCGAATTTATGGGAAATTATCCAAATCCTTTCAATCCTACTACAACCTTTAAATTTAGCATATCAACTTCTGCAAAAACATCTTTGAATATTTACAATATGAAAGGGCAATTGGTAAAAAAGCTGATAAATAAAGAACTTCCTGCCGGAATTCACACTATCAAGTGGAATGGAAAAGACATGAATTCCAGGAATGTTTCTTCCGGAATTTATTTCTCAACTTTAGATATTGATGATGAAGGTTTGGATTATACGAGTACGAAAAAGATCATTTTATTAAAATAGGAAAATTATGAAGAAACGAGTTGTACTACTATTACTTAGTTTGATCGTTTTTAGTTGTTTACTTGTTGGAGAGCAAAGTGAACACTATTTTCGGTTCTATCTGCATCATCATTCTCAATTATCAAAAATAACCAGATTGATTTCAATAGATGATGTGAAAGATGGTTATGTATATGCTTATGCAAATGATAAGCAGCTGCAGAAATTTAAAATTCTAGGCTATTCATTGGAAATGCTGCAGAAACCTGGTACATTGTACAAACCTGATATGACCGACGATATTGAAACTAATCGTATCTGGACGGAATACCCAACCTACGATGCTTTCGTAACTATAATGTATCAGTTTGCAATTGATTATCCCAGCTTGTGTACGGTTGAGAATATTGGAACTACAGTGCAGGGACGTGAAATATTGATGGCGAAGATTTCTGATAATGTGCAAAGTAATGAAGCAGAACCTGAATTTCTGTATGTGGCAACTATGCATGGTGATGAAACTGCAGGTTATATCTGCCTTTTGAACCTTATTGAACATCTTTTGGAAAATTATGGAACCGTTCCCAGGATCACGAATATCGTTGATAACTTAGTAATCTGGATCAGTCCACTCCAAAATCCTGATGGAACCTACTTTGGTGGCAATAATTCCGTTGCTGGAGCGCAAAGATTTAATGCCAACTTTGTAGATCTAAACAGAAATTTCCCCTGCCCATTAGAAGGACCGCATCCCGATGGAAATGACTGGCAGCCAGAAACAATCGCAATGATGGATTTTGCGGAAGGACATCACATCACGATGGGAGCAAATTATCATGGTGGTACGGAGGTAGTAAACTATCCCTGGGATTTTCAATCTGAACTTCATCCTGATGACGACTGGTATGTCTATACTTCTCAAGTATATGCTAATGCAGCTCAGGCAAACAGTCCTGCTGGTTATATGAATGGATATAACAATGGAATTACTAATGGTTTTGCCTGGTATGAAACTCATGGTGGTCGCCAAGATTATATGAACTATTTTCATTATGCTCGAGAAGTTACTATGGAAATTTCAGATACAAAATTACTGCCAGAAATTTTTTTAGAAGATCATTGGAATTATAATCGGGAATCCATGTTATTGTATTTGGAAGAAGCTCTTTATGGAATTCATGGTTTCGTTACGAATGATGCGGGCAATCCTGTGGAAGCTAAAATTGAAGTTCTAAATCACGATTTTGATAATTCTCATGTTTATTCTGATTCCGATCTTGGAGACTATTATCGCCTTTTATACGAAGGAATTTATGATCTCAAAGCATCATCTTATGGCTATTTACCGGAAGTTGCAGAAAATGTATCAGTTACAAATGGCAATCTTGTAGATTTAGATTTTACTCTGCAGACTGCACCGTTATTCACAGTAAGCGGAAACGTTGAGGATGGTGTAGATCATAATCCGGTAGTTAATGCTATGATCGAGTTTATAGAGACACCACTTGATCCTGTATTTACAGATAATTTAGGTAATTATACGATAGAAAATGTTCCGGAAGGATCTTATCAGGTTTATGTGTCTTCCGATCCATATTCCAATTTACTTACTCAAATAGATATAGCTGAAAATAACACTATTCATGATTTTTCTATATGTTTAAGCGATATTGAAGACTTTGAATCAGCTAGTTTTCTTATGCATGATTGGGCTTTTGCCGGTAATGCAGATTGGATGATTACTAATGAAGTGGCTTTTGAAGGTTCTTTTTCTGCCAGAAGTGGTAACATTATTGATAATCAGGAATCATCTATTCTACTAAATTTAGAAGTAACAGCTCCCGGTGAAGTATCTTTTTACCTCAAAGTTTCTTCAGAAGTAGTATTTGATTATTTCAGGTTCTATATTGATGGAGTTCTTCAAGACAGATGGTCTGGTGAAGTAGATTGGCAGGAAGCTCATTATCCAGTTGATGAAGGCATTCATGAATTCAAATGGACCTACGAAAAAGACGAAAATACCAGCAATGGGAATGATTGTGCCTGGTTGGATATGATTGCCTTACCCTGCACAGAGGAGATGTCAACTCCAGAATTGCCTGAACCGGCAAAAGTTAGCTTATTGGGAAATTATCCTAACCCGTTCAATCCAGAAACTGCAATTTCTTTTACTATAAATTCACAGGAAGAAATTCCTACAAGATTAGAAATTTATAATATAAAAGGTCAAAAAGTGAATACATTGATCGACGCTAATCTTTCTGCTGGGAACTACAATATAATTTGGGATGGAACAGATTCTAATTCAAAAAAAGTAGGTTCGGGAATGTATTTTTATAGATTGATAAGTTCAGATTTGGATAAAACTGAAAAGATGTTGTTATTAAAATAAAAAAAGGAGAAAAGCATGAAGAAAACACTAGCACTTATCGTATTGGTACTCAGTCTGAGCTTGTTGTTTTCCGAGACGATCCGCTACGAAGATAGTTGGGGATCAGCGGGATTCAATTTGAACCAGCGTAGTACAAACGGCGTAAACGTGACATTTTCGATCGAGAATTTCACACTTGAAAACACTCGTATCA
>JAIPJH010000111.1 GCA_021734245.1 Candidatus Cloacimonadota bacterium
AATTCGATATACTTCTAATTATATAAGTGTAATACATTCCCCTCCCGAAAAGCAAGAAGAAGTCCTTCTTCGCTTTAGTTGAAAAGATACAATATTAGCAAGCTTCGCAGAACACCATCCTTCGCACATGTATTTTTTTTAATTGAATTTTCTTTCAATTCGGCGTGCCATTCGAAGCTCCTGAGCATAAGCGAAAGGGCGAAGAATGGTGGGTGATACGGGATTCGAACCTGTGACCTCTACGATGTCAACGTAGCACTCTAACCAACTGAGCTAATCACCCACTCATTAAAAAAATCGGAAACTTCCGAACCTGATTTTAAGTAAATCAGCTTACATTTTTAGTCAAGACAGAAAATTATTATGTTTTATCCTTGGCAATGCGATGAAATATCAATTTAAAAATTGTTCCCTGGGGTGAATTGTTTTCTACGAAAACTTCACCTTTATATTTTTCCATGGCTTTTTTTACAATGTACAATCCCATTCCTGTATTGCCTCTAGAACCATATTTAAAACCCTCATCGAAAAGCTTGTCTTTTATTTCATCTGGAACGCCAATACCATTATCAGCAATTGTAATTATACTTTTTACTTTTTTGTCATAAATATCGATATCAATTTTATCTGCTTTACCATGAATAATCGCATTATTAATTATATTTTCGAAAACAGAATAGATCATTTCATCCGCTAAAATTAAATTTTTACCTTCAATAGTATATTCTATATCAGTCCTATTATACAAAACATTTTCAAAAACTTCGCGGGAATTAAAGACAAGTAAATTGGTATTTTGTAACAGCAACTTTTCAGATTCCCTCATTCCTCTGATAAGTTTAATACTACGATCTATACTTTTTTTAATTTCTTCCAGGTATTTTTTTTCATCTGTTGATTCAAATAATCTTATGGAACTGTTTATAACGGAAAGATTATTAGTCAAATCGTGCCTTAGCACCTGATTGATAAGCTTGGTATGTTTTTTTTGTGCTTTCAATAAATTTTCATTTAGCACACGTTCGGTAATATCACGATCGATCCCGCGATATCCTACCAACTCATTTTTCTTGTCATATATAGGAACAGCAGAGCTTAAAAGTATTCTTAATGAACCATCTTTGTGCATGAAATAAGCAGAATAGTTGCTCCAGCCTTTACCACTAGCCAGAGAACTTGCCAGTTTTTGTTGTTGGATTGCGGAATTTTTTTTGGTCCAAAGTTTTATTGTTGAATATCCCACAACTTCTTCCACTTTATAACCAAGGATTTTCTCGACAGCTCCATTAGAATAGGTATGAATTCCTTTCATATCCATTTCCCACACCCATTCGTCTAAAGCATCCAAAAAAGGTTCATCAATGAATGTATGCGATGAATTGCTATTTTCATCTTTTTCTTTAGAAGATTCACCGTGAAATTGAGAAAAAAAACGTAAATCTTCTTTTATCATTAATAATTGCTCCTTTGAATTTTATTCTGCTGACAAATTTAGCAACTCACATAAAATGAATCAAGAATTTTATGAAATTGATTTTTGCGATGTTTTCTATGTGATTTTTTTTTCTATCTTTATCCTGTATTTTTTTATTCTTCGGAAAAGTGCATCGTTAGAAATTCCTAAATATTGGGATGCTTTTACCTGGTTGAAATTCGTCTTTTTCAGCACTTTTTTTATCGTGGCGATTTCCAATTCCTGTAGATTTGTAGTATTTGGCAACTGGTTATCTGCATTTGTTTTGTTCAGGGCAAAATTAAAATCATCCAAGGTCAGCTTATCTGTATCGTTCAAAATTAGAGCTCGTTCCACCATGTTTCGAAGTTCACGTACATTGCCAGGAAAAGAATATTTTTCCAATTCAGATATAACACTCTTATCGATTTCTGGGATTTTCATATTTTTGCGACGGGCAAAATATTGGACAAAATGTTCCATCAGAGGTTTAATATCTTTGATTCTCTCTCGTAACGGTGGGATGTGAATCATCAACGTATTGATTCTGTGAAACAGATCGATGCGGAATTTATTGTCGGCTACCAGCTTATCAATGTTTTTATTGGTAGCGGAGATAATTCGAATGTTTACATTTATTTCGCGATCGCTTCCTACTGGTTTTATTTTTTTTTCTTCTAAAGCTCGGAGCAATTTGGACTGCAACGTGAAAGGCATATCAGCTATTTCATCCAAAAAAAGTGTTCCGCCATTTGCCAATTCAAAACATCCCTTTTTATTATCTGTGGCACCTGTAAAAGCTCCTTTTTTGTGTCCGAAAAATTCGCTTTCCAGAAGATGCTCTGGAATTGCTGCACTATTTACAGGATAAAATGCATACTCTTTGCGAGGACTGGCATAATGAATAATACGGGCAATTATCTCTTTTCCTGTACCATTTTCTCCTGTTATCAATACACTCACATCTTTGTCCTGAGCTGCTTTTAATGCCAGTTTCAGAACCGATTTGATCGCTTTTGTTTCTCCGATCAAATCCTTTTCGATCAGGTTTTCCAGCTCTCGATTGATCAGAGATCGCTGGTTTTCTATGATTTCCAGTTTGTTTTCCACGGAATGCAGATGGCTTTGGATTTTTACATATTTGCTGGTTCGCTCTATTGCCAGTTGAATATCCAGAGGACCAAACGGTTTGCGAATATAATCTACAGCACCGTTGCGAGTTGCTTCGATCACTGTATCCATATCGCCATGACCGCTGATCATGATAACTTCTATTTCGGGATATTCTGCTTTTACTTTTTTCAGAACGTTCAATCCATTCATTTCCGGAAGCATGATATCTGATATTAGAATATCTATTTTTTCCTTTTTAATGATACTGAATGCAATGGTAGGAGAATTGGCAGTTATTACATCAAAATTCTTTTTGATGAGATATTTACTGAGTCGATCGGTTATTTTCTTTTCATCATCTAAGATCAAAATTTTCGGTGATTTCATTCTATATCCTTATTTAAATATTTGGGAATTCTTACTGCAAATTTCGTTCCCACATCTTTTTGGCTCTCCACACTAATTTCTCCGTTCATTTCTTTGATGATTCCATAAGAAATGGAAAGCCCCAATCCTGTTCCTTCGCCGATCTCTTTGCTGGTGTAGAATGGCATGAATATTTTATTCAAATCTTTTTTTGATATTCCAGTTCCGTTATCTTCGATCTCCAGAATTACGAATTTGTTATCTTGATAACTGTGAATTTTTACTTTCTTCTCGAAATCGCGATTTTCTTTAATTTTTTCTTCGATAGCATCTTTGGCATTTGTAATAAGATTCAATACAACCTGTTCATATCGGAAAGGATTTCCTAAAATTGGTTCGATATCTTCATCCAAGGAAAATTCTACTTTTATATTGTTTTTGGAATATACATTCCTGGCCAGGCTGAAAGCATTTTCTATACTTTCGTTAATGTCAAATTCCTTTTGAGTTGCATCTTTCTGATCGCGCGAAAAAACTCTGATATGATCGATGATCTTTCTGATACGTTCCACATCTTCCAGGATATCCTGGAGATCAGAATAAATTTCGGGATTTGTTTGATTATCTTTGTTTTCCAAATACATGTTTTCCACGATGAAGGCAATATTCTGCAGGGGTTGATTGATCTCGTGTGCAATTCCTGCTGCGAGTTCACCCAGAGAAGACAGGCTGGCTTGATGAACAATTATCTGCTGTTGATTTTTTTGTTTTTCCAGAGCTTTGGCCACCCTTTCTTCCAATTGTTTGTTAGCTCTATTTTTCAGCCAGTAAAGATAAAACACTATTATCACAAGTAAAAGAACCAGAGCAAGTCCAAAATTCAATCTCAACTTTACCAGTTTTTGTTTTTCAATCTCCAATTTGTATTGTTCATTTTCACGTTCTTTCTTTTCTGTCTCATATTTAGTGCGGATCTCAGCGATTTTTTCACTGCTTTCTTTGGTAAAAATACTGTCTTTATATGCAGTAAACAAGCGATAATATCTAAGAGCATTTTTGTTATCGTTTTGCTTGCTGTAAAGTTCATAGAAAGAGTCATAACTGTTCTTTATCAAGTCTTTGGCATTGATCTCTCTGGCTAATCTCAGACCTTTTTCCAGATAAGGTTCTGCCTGCTGGAACTGTCCCATTTTCAAATAAATCGTTCCGATATCATTAGAACAATTTGCAATTCTCTGTTTGCTGTTTATTTCTTCGTAGATCTGCAGGGCTTCTTTACAGTAAAGAAGTGCAGCCTGATAATCCTGTTTACGTTCGTAGATCAGTCCGATATTATTGATGGAAATTGCCAGGCCGCTGCGATTCCCAATTTCTCGATAAATTTCCATCGATTCATTATAGAATTGAAATGCTTTATCATAATCTTGACGATTTTTGTAAATAATTCCGATATTTCCCAATGTTGCTGCCAGCCCTTCTTTGTTATTGATCTCTGTATAAATTTTGGCCGATTCATTAAAATATTCCAGAGCTTTGTCATATTCATTTAATTTTTCATAGATCAAACCGATGTTGTTGTATGTGCTGGCTACGCCTTCCTTAAAACCAAGTTTTTCTTTTATTTCCAGCGATTCCAGATAATATTCCAATGCACTGTCATGATTTCCCAGATTATTATAAACAACACCAATATTTCCCAGTGAAGTTGCAATTCCCATTTCATCATTTCTTTGTCGATTGATCTCCAGAACCTGAAAATAGTGTTCCAGCGCTTTGGTGAAATCTCCCATTTTGTTATAGATATTTCCAATATTTCCCAGGATTGCTGCATAACTTTCCGTTTCATTTTCTTTATCGATCAAACTTAAGGTTCTCTGATATGCTTCCAATGATTGCTCATAATTACTTAGATAGTCGTGACTGATACCGATATTACTGAGAGTTGCGATGATGCTTTCCACGTCTTTTATTTCCTGCTGAATGATGAGAGATTCCCGGTAATATTGAATTGCTTTTTCAAAATTATTTTGCCCGAAATAGATGTTCCCCAGATTATTGAAGGCATTTGCTTCGCCCCGTTTCAAACCTAATTCCTTATTTAATTCCAAAGATTGCATGATATATTTCGATGCATTTTCAAAGTCATCCAGCTGATAATATGAAATTCCGATATTCCCCAAAATATCCGCTGTTTTTTTCTTGCTGTCATATTCCTGAAAAATTTGCAAAGCCTGAAAGAAATATTCTATGGCTTTGGTATATTCTGAACTGAAATAATAAGAAAATCCGATGTTATAAAGAGCTTGTGCTTCACCCTGTTTATATCCTGCCTCTTTAGACAGACTTAGTGCATTTTCAGCGATCTTCAAAGATTCAGTATTATCGGCTCGATGATATTCTTCAGATAATTCGTTTAAAAGATCGATTCTTATCTGCGGTTCATTAACTTTTTCTAATTGCAGTTCCATGCTGTCTATTTTAGTTTTGGAAGCTTGAGCCACGCCGATAAATAGCAATAAAACTAATATTACATAATTTTTTTTATACATTTAAAACTCCACAATAATTAACGAATCTACTGACTTGAGAACAATTTGATGTCAAGAACGAAGTATAAATTCAGATTTAATTTTTTTTCTGAAAAGCTTTCTTGACATGCTCTGCAATTGAGAATTATTTGCAACTTGAATTATTTAGGATAGTTTTTCCTAAAATGGAGTTGAGTTAATGTTTGGTTTTAGAAGTCGCTCAGGAAAAGGTAAAAGGCATGGAAAACATTGCCGACAACACAAAAGAAGATTTGTGGGAGAATACATAAATCTTACCGAAGCTGAAGTCGGCAAAAAATATATCATCATGAAAAATCCTGATGTGAAAACGATGGAAATGGGCCTTTACAGAAGCGGAATCATAACCGTTCATAAAAATGAAGCGGAAAATTCAAATATTGTTGTTGGTGTAGGAGAATCCCGCTATATTATTCCGCGAGATCTGGCGGAAAAAATCAAAATACGATAATGTTAGTTAGTATTTTAGACTTATTCGAAGAAAGAAAAGTTATCTCATTAGATGATCTCTGTAAACATTTCGATGTCGATCCTCAGACAATGAAAGAAATGTTGAATAAACTGGTTATCAAAGGAAAAATTGCCCGGAAACCTTTGGAATGTGAATCATTTTGCAACCACTGCGGTATGTGCGAACTAACCAACGAAAAATTCACCTATAAACTTTTGTAATATTTTTTATTTAAGATAATTTTTTTTAATTCTACAATTCAATTTTCTTGACTTCCCATTCGCATCAAACTTTCTTCAAATCATGAATCAGAAAAAAAGTTGGAATCCATTGAATTCGGAAATAAAATTCCTGAAAGGAGTAGGAGAACATCGTGCTCGCATTCTGAATAAATTAAATCTCTTTACCATTTCCGATTTGATGGAACATTTCCCGCGAGATTACATAAATCGTACAGCCGTTGTAAAAATTGAAAGTCTGCGCTACAATGAGCACTTTTCTTTTGTAGGCTCAATTGTTTCGGTAGAAAAACGCACACTTTCCAACCGGCGATCTCAATTGAATGTAGTAGTTACCGATGGTGAAGAGCATCTATTTCTTACCTGGTTCAGTTTTGGTAAATGGTTCATTAAGCAGTTTGAAGTTGGAAAGCAGATCTGGGTCAGTGGAATTGTTACCGAATTCCAGCACATGCCGCAGATCGTGCATCCCGAAATTGAAATTCTGGATACAGAAGATGACACTCAGAATTTCTGGCATTCGCGTTCTGTTCTGCCGGTTTACAAACTCACAGACGGCATCAGTATGAACGTGATGCGCAATCTTATTTACAAAGCCTTTGAGCTTTACAGTGATAAGATCGAAGAAACTCTACCGGAATATATTTTGGAAAAATACAAATTTGAACCACGCCGAACTTCTCTTCAAAAAATGCATTTTTCTCAACATCCGCAGGAAATTCCCAAGATAAGAATCCGCTATGCTTTTGAAGAACTTTTTTACACCCAACTAATGCTGGCTCGCAGTAAATTCAATCATCACAAAAAAGAAAACGGACACAATTTTGAATTGAAGAAAACCTTTACAACCAAGCTGAAAAATTCGCTTCCTTATTCTTTAACTTCCGCTCAGAAAAAAGTGATCACGGAAATCGTGGGCGATATGAATTCCAAGCGTCAGATGAACCGCCTTCTGCAGGGAGATGTGGGCTCAGGAAAAACCATTGTTACAGTCTTTGCCATGCTTCTGGCTTTGGAAAATGGTTATCAAAGTGTGCTGATGGCACCTACGGAAATTCTGGCAGAGCAGCATTTTCACAGCATTTCCGATTTATTGAGAAATCAACCGGAAATACAAATAGCACTTCTAAAAGGCGGCGTGAGTAAAGAAAAAAAAGCCGCCAAAGAAGCGATCAAAAATGGAGAGATAGATATCATCGTGGGAACTCATGCGCTTATTCAAAAAGATGTGGAATTCCATAATGCCGGTTTTGTGGCGATCGATGAACAGCATCGTTTTGGCGTGGAGCAGCGTGCTGAACTTTCCCGCAAAAATAAATATCCTGATCTGCTTTATCTTTCTGCCACGCCAATTCCGCGTTCGCTTGCTCTCACAGTTTACGGTGATCTGGATGTGAGTATTATCGATGAAATGCCGCCCGGACGAAAACCGATAAAAACCCTGTGGTACAATTCCCAGAAAAGTGGGATCGTTTTTGAACAGGTGGAAACTCAACTGAAAATGGGAAGACAGGTTTACGTGGTTTGTCCACTCATCGAAGAATCTGCCAAAGTCGATCTGCTGGATGCTGAAACTCTGTATGAAGCGCTTTCCCAGAAAATTTATCCGCAATATAAAATTTCACTGCTGCACGGACGCATGAAAACTGCTGAAAAAGATGCAATCATGGCAGATTTCAAAGCAAGGAAATATGATCTGCTGGTTTCTACAACTGTGATCGAAGTCGGCATAGATATACCGAATGCTACAGTGATGATAATTCAGCATGCCGAAAGATTCGGACTCAGTCAA
>JAIPJH010000112.1 GCA_021734245.1 Candidatus Cloacimonadota bacterium
TCATCAACTGAGCCGGCAGTTAGTAATCTTAACAGGTCCTTTTTTTCGTCCTGATCGAGGAATTCGAGGATGTCGAGGCTGGTTGCTGGTTGCTGGTTGCTCGATTCTGGTTTCTGGTTTCTTGTTTCTCGGTTCTTGATGTTAGTTTCTCGTTGCTTGTTCATTTTGTTCTCCAGCTTTCGTTCACATATTGTATAAATTTATTAATTTTCATACCTAAAATATTATACTCCTTTAATAATGTTTTCCATTCATGATTTTCGGGATAAATCTCTATTATCGTTTCGATCTGATTTGTACACTCATCATTCGATGCCTGCGCATAAACCAGAAATCGAATAAAATCCGCTTTATAATTCCTTCTTCCATAACCTTCTGCAATTTGATCTTTGATACTTTTAGATGATCTTCTAATTTGACTTCCCTGTTCAAACATTTCAAACTTTGGTAATTCTAAACTCAGTTTGTGAACTTTGAGAGATAGTTTGAAAGCAATTTGATAAATATCTAAATCTTTATAGCTTGCCATGCTGATATCCAACCAGTAACGAGCAACAAGCAACGAGCAACTAGTTAAAAGTAACCTTCCCTCTTCTTCTGCTCCATACTGCCATCCTGGTCAAAGTCGATTACCCTTGTTGTACGTTCCGATTTGGTTACGGTCAGCATTTCTTCCACGATCTTCTCTATCGTATCAGCTTCTGAATCAATAGCACCGGTAAGCGGATAACAGCCTAAAGTTCTAAAACGAACTTTTCGCATTTTAGCTTTTGCAGCAATATCTTTTGGTGTTCTATCATCATCCACCATAATCAAATTCCCATCAACCTCAACTATTGGACGTTCTTTAGCAAAATATAGCGGTACAATTGGAATATTCTCCAATCTGATGTATTGCCAGATATCGATTTCTGTCCAATTGGAGATCGGGAAAACCCGGATCGATTCACCTTTTTTAATCTTTGTGTTATAAACATTCCAGAGTTCAGGACGCTGATTTTTGGGATCCCACTGATGAAAATTATCGCGGAAAGAGAAAATTCTTTCTTTGGCTCGGGATTTTTCTTCGTCACGACGGGCACCACCAAAAGCAGCATCGAATTTGTATTTGTCCAAACCTGCCAGAAGTGCTTGCGTTTTCATAATATCGGTGTGAACTTTACTGCCGTGTGTGAATGGACCAACTCCCGCTTCGAATCCTTCCTTATTATAATGTACGATCAAATCCCAGTTTTTCTCTTTTGCGTAACGATCTCTGAATTCGATCATTTCCTTGAATTTCCATTTGGAATCGATGTGCATCAACGGAAAGGGAACTTTACCTGGATAGAAAGCCTTTTCCGCCAGGCGTACCATCACCGAGGAATCCTTGCCGACAGAATACAACATCACCGGATTTTCAAATTCTGCTGCCACTTCTCGAATGATATGAATGGCTTCTGCTTCCAATGCTTTTAAATGTGTTAGTGAATAATTTTCTTGTTTCATGCAACCTCAATTATAATTTTTTAATTTTCAAATTCCTTATTGCTCCCCTTCGACTTATCGCGACGTAGTATAACGGAGTCGGAAAGGGGAGATGTTCTGCGTTTCTTTTTGGAAATCTGAGCAGAACAGAGGGGTTTTGTTTTATTTTTAGTAAACCCTCAGTCCTCATACTTTGGACAGCTCCCTTGACAGGGAGCGAAAGTTGAAGATTATTAATTTTCATTTCCTTATTTCTCCCCTTGTACTGGTGACTTTGCCTTGCAAAACGCCATCACCAGCCTTTTCTTAAGGGGAGATGCCGACAGGTAGAGGGGTTTTGTTTGTTTTTTAGTAAACCCTCAGTCCTCATACTTCGGACAGCTCCCTTGATAGGGAGCGAATATGGAGAAAGCCTATTCCTCATTTCCTTATTTTCCCCCTGTAAAGGGGGATGCAGGGGGTTTTGTTATTATCTTTCTATTCATCAAATATCCAATTATCTTCTCAACCGATTCTTCAACCGTAAGTTTATCACTTTCAATTATCAGTTCAGGATTTTCGGGTTCTTCGTAAGGTGAAGAAATTCCTGTGAAATCCGTAATTTCATTACTACGAGCTTTTTTATAAAGCCCTTTCACATCGCGTTTTTCACATTCTTTCAAAGAACACTTCACAAAAATTTCTATGAATTGATCTTTTTCCAGTTTCTGGCGGATGGCATTGCGATATGCTCGGAAGGGTGATATGAAGGCAGAAAGTGTAATCAAACCAGCATCTAGAAAAAGTTTGGCAACTTCTCCAATACGACGAATATTTTCTTTTCTATCTTCTTGAGAAAATCCCAGATTTCCATTAAGTCCATGACGTATATTATCGCCATCCAAAACATAACAGTGATTTCCCAATTGATAAAGTTTGTGTTCCAAAGCGTAAGCGATGGTCGATTTCCCGGAACCGGAAAGACCTGTAAACCAGATCAGAACAGCTTTTTGTCGAAGCTGCTTTTCTCGATCTTTTTGAGTTATCTGGCCCTGATGCCAAACAGTATTTGATGATTTCATTTTATTTCTTCTAATCTGTATTTATTCCATATTCTTTCATGTAAATAATATCCAGAAGATTTTGCTATTATTTCGATTCCTGCTCCCGATCCTGCTATAACTGGTTCTTTCAAAATTATAAACAGAATAATAAAGGTATCCAGTGAAGCTAAGATTCGCCAAGTTATCGTTTTCAGGAAAGAACGAATCTGAGTTCCTTTTCTGGGACGATTGGAAAAACTCCAACCTTTTTCATGCAGATAATAAAGCAGCATCTTGGTGAAGAATTCAATTCCTACAACCGATAATCCAATTAATAATCTGCTGGTTAAAATGAACACGATAGCAATGGTAAGAAATGATGCTGCAATTCGCCACGTTATAGTTTTTGCCAGAGCACGATGTTTGAGTAAAAATTTATTTATCACAATTTTTTAAAAACTTTATATTTCCTTTTCGATATTTGATGTCTAGATACAGCTTCGCCCTGTCACTTACCATTAAGAAAATTATAACACTCTTAAAATAAGCTTAAGAATCACATCTATACTTTCTGCCCGTTCATGATTTTGTCTTTGAAGTTATGCAGGGTTAGAAACTGATATTAATCTGTCTATAGAAAAATTAAGGAAAATTAATTCAGGTTTTGTAAGCAATTTTCTGACAGTGGATTATGGGATGGGATTTTTTTCTTATGTCATGGTGAGTTCCCGATTTATCGGGAGTATCGAACCATGAAGGGTTCTGCTTATTCACTTCTATATTTTCAATTCTTATTCCGTTATTTACCCTCGATCCTTCGTCAAGCTTCGACTTTGCAGGCATAGTGGAAAAAAAACGTCATTCTGATATTATTCCCCTCTTGAGAGGGGTGTTCCGAATATTTTCGGGATGGAGTGTGTAACGTTGTTCTTACGTCTACGTTGCACTACACCGGCACAGGGTGGAAAAATCTCTTTTCCCGAGAAGTAAAGCTACTTGAAATTTCACGAGATTCTTCGCCAGTAAAGCCATTAGACTCCTCAGAAAGACGCTAAATAAATCTATTTACAAAGTACATCATGTTCGAGCCAGCATGAAAATTCGAGCTGTCAATTTTTTAATTTCTTCTTCAGATAATTCCGGATGCTTTTTTGCCAGATATGACCGTTTCAGTTCCCAGGCCATTTCATACAGCATGTTCATTTGCAGCAGTTTCTTTTCAGTTATTTCGGAAGGGAATTTTTTGTGTTCTTTATTCATTTTTTGCACAACTTTCTTAACTCATTTTTAAAGAAATCAGCAATTTTGTCTTTTGTGATATTTTCTTCAGGATAAAGATGATCTGCAATTCTTTGAAATAAATTTCTGGTTTTATTTGGAAGATAATCAAAACTAATCATCAATATAAATTTTCCTGATAAAATTGACTCGTTTTTTAAATCTTCCCGATTCCTCAGTTTCTTCCAAGACTGCTTTGATTGTAGCTAAATCTACTTTCTCAAATAGAAGCTGTATTTCTGGAATATCACCGTAAAGAATTACTCTTCGAGTAATAATTTTCGTGTCAAGATCAGCATCAGATTTGTAATTCCAGAAAATATGCTGAGGAAAAATGTTAATTTTCATGTTGAGAAAAACCCCTCCTTTCAAACTATCATGTAAATTCAGATTATTTACAAAAACTTATAAAGCGTAAGTGCGCCAAGAAGCAGCGTAACCATACCGATGGCTGTTCTTAAAAAATTTGTCGGCATCTTCTTGACTGAAATTCCCGATAACGGCACTGAAAGCAGTCCGCCCACAACAAGGAATGGTGCCAGTCGCCAGTCAATCTTCAGTCCCGATAATAAATACATGATCAAACCCACCAGACAGGTCAATGATTCTGCCAGTGATGTTATTCCAATCGCATTTTTGCCGTCTACTCCCGATAGCAGCTGACCACTGGTAACAACAGGTCCGTAACCGCCACCACTTATTCCTTTATTGAATGAAGCCAGAACGCTGAGTCCGGTGACCTTGAACCAGGAAAATTTGAAATTCATTCTGGATGTTATCAGGATAAGAATTCCCATCAGTGAGATCAGGATTCCAATATACAATTTCACGTAAAATTTCGGAAGATTGATCGCTACTAAAACTGCCACAACCGTTCCGATAATACTGCAAAATCCGATCAAAAGAGATATTTTGAGATGCTGGGGAATATAAAAACGGAGGTGTTTGAAAAATCCCAAACGCGAAACTTTTATGTTATCACCATTTTTAGGAAAAAGATTTACATTTCCCATTTTGTCATGAACGATGCTGGCTGCCAAACCGGTGAAAAGCTCGGAAAGCAGAATACACGGCACTATCTGCATCGGTTCATATCCTAAAATCAGTAAAATCGGCGTAAGAGATGTTCCGTAACCCATGCCCAGAGTGGAATCAAAATATTCCGCCACAAACGCCATCAGAATAATTATCACACCTGTATGCAACGTAAAAGACCAATCCATAAAAACCTCCATAAATCATTTTGGAAGTCAAATTATGGAATCAAAATTTAATGTCAACTAAATCGATATAGTTTATATTTTATATCAGATTAAGTCAGATAAGAAAAGGTGCTCCAGTTTTTCGGAAATATAATCACGAATTTCTTTTAAAACTATTGAAACTTTGGCATTTTTTTCAATTGGTGAATGATCAAAGAAATGAACACTCACCGAATCCACCGGAGCTAAAGGTCCGTCGATCAGACGAATAACTTCGGCCAATGAAATTTCGGAAGCTGCTTTTGCCAGCTTGTAACCGCCGTGTGGTCCGCGAATGCTGCGCACCAGATTCTGTCTTTTCAAAATGATCAAGATCTGTTCCAGAAATTTGCGGGGAATCTGATTTAAATCTGCCAGGTCCTGGATTGTCAGCAGTTTTTCATCCTGGAATTTTGCCAGTGAAACCAAAGCTAAAATGGCGTATTCACTTTTGCGGGAAAGTCTCATTTTAGTTTATCCAGAAATCTATTTAGATGTTCTTTTGACACATCCATTCCCAGCGGAATATGCGACTTATTGGTTCCATGAAAATCGGAACCGGCAGTGATGAGAAGATCACATTTTTCTGCATATTCTAAATATTGATTAACCTGATCTTTCGTATGCTGAGAATAATAGGCTTCTATTCCCATCAGGTCGTAGTTTTTCAATTCTTTTATCAGGTTTTCCAAATCTTCATCACTCAATTTTGTCTGGTAAGGATGAGCAATCACCGGTATTCCACCTGCCTGCAAAATCAGTTCGATGGCAAGTTTAGGATCGAGCCGTTTCTTGTTCATGTAAAAGGGTTTTCCCTTGTCCAGGTAAAGATCAAAAGCTTCCTGGTAAGAATTAACATAACCTTTTTTATGCATTAAATTTGCGAAATGTGGTCGTCCGACAATTTCACCTTTTGCTTCAATTTCCAATTCTTCTTGCGAAATAGGAAAGCCATTCTCTGACAGCTTCTGCAGCATTTTTGCATTTCTATTCTTGCGAAAATCCTGCAGTTCTTTTAAAGCTTTTCTTAATTTCTCATTTTTGGGATCGAAGTCATAACCTAAAATATGAAGTGTCTTGGGAAATTCTGCACTTATCTCTACACCATTGATAAATTTCATATTTGGGGGAATTTCGCTAATTTGATCCAGAGCATCAATACTGTCATGATCGGTAATAGAGAAATATTCGAGCTCAAGTTCAGCTGCTTTTTTCAAAATTTCAGTCGGGCTGAATGAACCGTCGGAAACGGTTGTATGCGTATGAAGATCAAGTTTCAATTTGCAGTTCCTTTAAATAAACAGGTTGTGTTCCCGATTTTCCAACTTTGATGCCAGCAGCAATATTTGCCAGTTTGGCAGATTGTAAAATTGGAACTCCAGAACTTATGGCTAAAGCAAGTGTTGCCACTACAGTATCACCAGCTCCGGAAACATCGTAAACTTCACGAGCTACAGTTTGCAGATGCTGTGATTCTTTTCCCTTTTCAAAAATGTACATACCATCTGCACCAGCTGTGATAATAATGTTAGCAGAAAGTTCTTCAACAAGTTTTTCTCCAGCTTTGATGAAATCTTCTTCCGTTTCGATGATAATGCCGCTCATTTCCTGAGCTTCCTTTTTATTAGGAGTTATCAGGAAGGCACTCTTGTACCAGGCTTTATGCTTAGGTTTGGGATCTACTATCAGCGGAATGTTCTTTTCATTAGCCATTATAATCAATTGTTTCAGCAATTCCTTCGTGATCGTACCTTTAGCATAATCGGAAATAATGATGGCAGAAATTTGATTCAGTTTATTCAATTTTTCCAGGAATTCAGTTTCCAGGTGAGTTTCAATGTATTGAGTATTTTCGTTATCGATTCTGAGCAGTTGCTGGTTCATGCCGATAATACGGATTTTCTGAATAGTTTGCTTTTTAGGATCTGTTAAAATTCCAAGAGAATCAATTTTAAGGTCATTCACACATTTTATTAAAACATCTCTGTGCAGATCTTTGCCCGTAATCCCAAACAGAAAAGCCTGACCGGAAAGTGTGGAAATATTGGCTGCAACATTGGCTGCACCACCGGGAACAAATCTCTCACTGGTTACTTTTACAACCGGTACCGGAGCTTCCGGTGAAATCCGATCTACATTTCCATAGACATATTTATCCAAAATCAGATCACCGATAACGGCTATTTTTTGAGTAGAGAAGTGAGTTAATATTTCATTGTATAAAGTTGACATTTTTCTTCCAATTCATCTAAATCTATTCCATAATATCTTTGCAGTAATAAACGTCTTTTTTCTCTTTCTGAAATACCCTTAGGAAAGGATTCTATTACAAATCTTCTAACTGATTCACACATCGATATTCCCATCATGAATCGTTCTTCATTACTTTTTGACATCAGCATTTCATGATAAATTTTTCTTACTTCAGGTGATGTATCCTGCACCTATAAACTCCTTGAAGAAATTAATTAAATCAATTTCTTTCAGCCATTTCTCAAGATAATCTCTATCAAAATCTTGATTTAGGAGATTAATGACATCTTTTTTCTGCATCTCAGATTCTGATTCCTTAGCCCATATCAATTTAGAAATAATCAGATCTTCTTTTGATACAATGTTGATTTGCTGTCCAAAGATAGTTCTCTTCTGTCTTCTTCTGAATTCTACAATCCTATAATCCTGCTTTTTCCTGATTATAAAATCAATTTTTATTATTGATGAATTGTGAATTATATTAAATGAACTTTGATGATCGGAACGTGTCAAGCATTTCTGGACACTTTAGTAGTTTAATTTTGTTCATAATTATTTCACCTTCTTTTCGATATTTTCGGGTTTATTGATCCAGACAGATTCAGGCAGATTTTTTATAATCGGTATTTTGTTTCTAAA
>JAIPJH010000113.1 GCA_021734245.1 Candidatus Cloacimonadota bacterium
GTAATTCTCCTGCCAGCACTCCCAGAAATTCTACATCGTGCAGTTTCTGTTCGAGTTTGCGATTATGTTTTTTCATTAAACTCTGGGTTGTGTAAGTTCCGCGATGCAGTTCCAGATAAAGTTCTCCTACCCAGGTTGGCAGTTTCTCGGCTGGAATCTCTGCAATCTTATCAAAAAATTCCTTAGCAAAAGCGAATTTGAATCTGGGAACTCCTTCCAGATTTTGCTGGAGCAATCCCATTTCGATATGTTCAAAAGAAGGTCCGCCCCCGCCGTCTCCAATTCCATACAGATTCAAAAATTCATCGGAAACATCATTCTGAGCATAACGTTTTTCGCTGGCGATCATTTGAGATGGTAGATTTGCCAGATTGTAATCGTTGGTCGGCAGAAAATGCGTAAGAATTTTAGTTCCATCGATGCCTTCCCAATAAAAAGTGTGATGCGGGAAAATATTGGTTTCATTCCAACTGATCTTTTGGGTCATAAAAACATCCACACCGCATTTTTTGAGGATTTGCGGAAGAGCAGCACTGTAACCGAATACATCCGGCAGCCACAGATTTTTCACATCAATGCCGAATTCTTCCTGATAAAATCTTTTGCCGTACATACACTGCCGAATCAGAGCTTCTCCACCAGCCAGGTTCATGTCCGGCTCCACCCACATTGCTCCCTGAACTTCCCACCTGCCATCGGCAATTGCCTGCTTAACTCGCTCGTAAAGCTGCGGATAATCGGTTTTTATCCATTCATAGAGTTGCGGTTGGGAAGCACCGAATTTATATTCGGGATATTCTTCCATCAATTTGAGAGCTGTGGCAAAAGTTCTGCCGCCTTTTCTTTTTGTTTCCCGCACTGGCCAGAGCCAGGCCAGATCAAGGTGTGCGTGACCGATGGAATATGCCGTCAAAGAACTTGTATTGGCAGGGTTGGAAAGCAGATCGGAAGTGATTTCCAGACATTTTCCAATCCCTTTGCCATCGTTCCAGGCATTGCAAACTTCGTTCAAACCATAAATAATTTTATTGCGTCGAGGTGAATTCTCCTGCAAAGATTCAAACAGATTTATCAGCACTTTCAAGTCCAGATCAAGTTTGATAATATCACGATTTACAATAACTATTTCTGCCTGCTGCAGACGATAATCATTCTGCCCGGAACCAAAAAGTCCATTTGCTCCAGCTTCTACCAATAGATCAACTTCTTCTCCGCCTTCCGCGTTATCAAAAAGCGGTACAAAATATTTTCCTGATCGCAAATCCCAATGAATTTTGTTGGTTAGACCCAGCCAGGGAGAACCATCTTTCCACACGCATCCTTCCCCGTTCAGATCGAAGAGAGCACCTACTTCTTTACCCCGGAATTCTGTTGGAATTTTTCCAACAAATTTAAACCAGGCACAACCCCAGAGTTCGCCCCATTCTTCACCAATTTTTATTGCTTTGAATTCTGATTTCAGAGCAGTTCCGTAGGGAATCGGATCGATTTTATCATAAATAAAAGAAGCGGAAAGCGGCTTGGGATCGGTATATCTGAGTTTATTGATTCTATCGGCAAAACGCTGGATGCGCTGAATATAAATTTTTTCTCTCTGCATTTAAAACACCTTTATTAATTATTATGGAATGAAAATGAAAAAGGGAAGTTTGATGGCAAGGAAATTCAACCACGAATTTCACAAATTGTCACTTAAAGTAGCTCACTGATTTGCACAGATGAACACGGATAGTATTCTTAACATTGAACAAATACAAATTTATATCTTATGAGGATTTTCTAATATAGACTTTCTGAAGAATCTGTTTTAATAAATGACAAAATGTCCCTAATCAGCATTTTTTTTGAGATAAAATAGATTTGTTCTAAGTTATGAAAAGAGTCTTGCGATAAGTCGGATATGATCTATTTTAACTGTATCGAAGGTTCACGCTTCTCTCGACATTGTGATGAAATAATTTGACACTCAAACCTTGCGAAGGTCGATCAAGCAAGAAGTTCGAATACCTACGCAAGGTATCCTTGATTCTTAAGCCATTTATATGCTTCCCGTTTGCTCAGTTTTGGCCGTTCATTATTTTCCACAAAATTGATAACAGCATCTGCATCGGTTTTAGAATATTCCCGCAAAGCCCAGCCGATCGCTTTTTGAATGAAAAATTCATCACTTCCTGCCAGGCTCATAATTATTCCACCCAGCAGCATAACATCGGTTTTTTCTTTGTAATGAAGCTGGAATAAAAGGCAGGTTCTCTGCAGCCACATATTTCCGCTTTTCATCCACTTTCCAATGTACTTGTCTCGTAATTCCGGGAACCTTTTAAAATGCTCTCCAACCAGCCAACTGGCAATGCCATCCACACTGTCCCACCATGATTTTTCTTTGATTAAGAATTCGTAAAGCTGGATGAAATCCTTATCCACTTTGTCTTTGAATTTTCGCAAAAGTCCAATCGCAAAATATTGATATTCTCTTTCCGGCAAATCCCAAAGCTCCCGAATAATTCCCTCCAATTCAGATATTTCGGGATAGCCGTTTTTTTTGAAAAATTCTTTCGAAAGTTCTTTTCTCAAGGGTGTTTTTATTCCTAAATACGGAAACAGATTTTTCATGTATTTTTTCATTGGTTCCGCATTAGCTGGATCGGCTTTTTGGCGGAAGGTAGCGATCAGGGGATTTAAATATTTATTCATTCTATTCCTTTCCTTCTTCGATTTTCCAATTTTCTCTCTCGATCAATTCTTCATACATATCATAAATATGAGTATAGTTTTTGATAATTGTGTTTTTGAAGGTGATCTCCTGATTACCAGCATAGATTAATCCACCACATTTATGTTTGTCCGAAAGTTTGCGAAAGAAATTCAATCCTTTAAAAAAGGAATCATTTAACGATTGGCCGGATTTGATTTCCACTGGAACGGCACCAAAGCCAGTTTCGATGATCAGATCAATTTCGTTCAAATTGCTATCTCTGAAAAAATAGTAATTATTCCTTTGAGCACGATGAAAATGATATTTTGTAAATTCTGACATTACAAAAGTTTCAAAGATCTCCCCTCTCAGCGGATGGGTTTCCAATTGTTTTTCAGAATGAATTCCAAGCAAATAACATACTAATCCTGTATCAAAAAAATATAGTTTAGGTGAACGAATAATCCTTTTTTTCATATTTTTGAAATAAGGTCTAAACCTATAAAGAATAAAACTGGCTTCAAGAATTGTTAGCCATTCTTCGACTGTTGGTTGAGAAATTCCACATTCATTTGCCAAAGATTCTTTATTCAATATTCTCCCTGTTCTTCCAGCACATAAATTTAAGAAATTTTGAAACTTAGTTAAACTTGCAATGTTTTTTATTTGTCTCACATCTCTTTCGACATATGAAGTAACATATGACGGATAGTACTCTGAAGGTGGAATTTTCCTATCAAATATTGCCGGATACATACCATTGAATAGAACTTCTTCAAGTTTTATTGAATTCTGTTTA
Organism: Candidatus Cloacimonadota bacterium; assembly: GCA_021734245.1. NCBI lineage: Bacteria > Pseudomonadati > Candidatus Cloacimonadota > Candidatus Cloacimonadota bacterium. The sequence continues at coordinate 3,495 of JAIPJH010000113.1, forward strand.
TAGAGCTCTTTATAAGAAAATGGAAGTAGTTTTATGGTTGCCATTCTTCCTGCCAAAGATTGTGTAATATTGTGCATATATTCATATTGATTACTACCAGTCAAAATAAACTGGCCCATCATTTTTTTTTTATCAACAATTACTTGAATGTAGGAAAAAAGATCCGGAACACGTTGCACTTCATCAATTATTACTCCATTATCATATTGCTGAAAAAACCTGTACGGATCATCTGTTGCTAATTTTCTATTCCTAGGATCTTCCAAACTAACATAAGGGTAATTTTTATATGCTGCACGAACAAGCGTTGATTTCCCTGATTGTCTTGGTCCCGTCACACTAACAACAGGAAAATAGGTTGCTAATCTTTTAAGTATGGCTGCAGATTCTCTTATAATCATTACCCCCCCTATTTTATGCAATATCAATTTCCAAACTTATAATTACATAAATTTTGTCAACTTCTTATTCTTCATTCTTTTGTAAACCTCGATTTGTTAAGATCAATTGACAGATTATTTCCTCTTATTTGTTAACAAATTGACAATAATCACGTTTTTATTCTGTTGGAAAACAATGAAAAAAGGTAATGAAAAAAGCAAATTGCGATATATGGTCGTGGGAACCAGCTGTTCCGGCAAAACGACTTTTGCAGATAAACTATCCAAAATATTATCCATTCCACACATTGAGATGGATCGGTTGCATTGGGGACCAAACTGGTCACCTAAAGCAGATTTTGCTGAGAAACTGGCACAAGAAGTAGATCAACCAAATTGGATCATTGATGGAAATTATCGCATTGTACGCCAACTTACTTTTGAAAAAGCAAGTGTAGTTTTCTGGTTGAATTATCCATTCTGGCTGGTTTTTGGAAGGGCTCTAAAACGAACTTTGCCTCGTGTTTTTCTGGGAAAAACTATCTATGCTGGAAACAGAGAAACTTTTTTTACTACATTTTTTTCATCAGATTCCATTTTGTGGTGGGTAATTAAAACTCATAGACAAAGACAGATCGAATATTCTGCCCTTTTCGCATCCAATAAATATCCAAATCTGAAAGTTATCGAACTCCGTCATCCCATAGAAGCTGAAGAAATGCTAAAAAAGATAAGGAAAAACCATGAAATTTAAACAGCTTAACACCAACGTAAAACTCTCTTTTATTTTCGAAGCTCTGCAATCCTTTGGTCGCGGCATCTGGATGGGAAATATCTTTAGCTTGTATGTGGTTATTTTCGTGGAAAATTCTCAAGGTGTGTTCGGTTATACTCCCAACGAACTACTGGGAATCACGGCTGGAGCATCAGGAATTGCCATGACTGCTATCGTCTTTCCTTCCGGATTTTTGGCCGATAAATTTCCTCGACAATTAATGCTGAAAACTGCTGCTTTGGTAGGCATTATCGCAATGCTGACTTTAGCTTTGGCAGAAAGTATTTTCATGATCCTGGTTGCGATGCTTTTATGGGGAGCTTTTCAAGGAATAACCCGACCTGCTTTTGAAGCTATTCTGGCAGATTCACTGAAGAGTGGAAGTCGCTCGGGAATTTATGCAAAAATTCATTTAACTCGTCAGTTTTTTATGGCTTCCGGTCCCTTTTTAAATGTGATTTTATTCTTCATTTTAGGAGATAAATGGGATATTTCCATTTTGAAATCCGTAATGCTGGTGGGAATTATTATTTCGATGGCATCAACTTTTGTGCTTTTCCTGTTTAAAGATTCACATTCGATGGGCGAGGAGAGTGAATCGTTATTCAACAATAATCTCGAAAATAGCAATTCGAAACAGAATTCAAAACTCACCAAAAAAATTCCAATTTTGCTGGTAACTTCGAACGTAATAATTGGTATGGGTGCTGGAATGACGATCAAGTTCTTCCCGGTTTTCTTTCGTTCTATTTATGGAATGAAGCCAATTTCAGTACAATTGATAATGGGTTTCACCTTTATTTTTACAGGAATTTTCGGAATGCTGGCACAAAAGTTTTCACTTAAAAAAGGCAGAGGAGAAATGATCTTTGTTGTTCAATTTCTGGCAACTTTGTGTTTGATCGGCATTGGTTTTTATCCGGCAGTTGTTTTATTGATTCCACTTTTTATTCTACGAGGATCACTGATGAATGCTGCTCAACCACTTTCTCGCTCAATTTTGATGGATGTAGTTCCCAAAAGGCATCGCGGAAAATGGAATTCGGTGGAAACAATTGCCTGGGGTTTGTTTTGGAATGCTTCTGCGGTAATTGGCGGATTTTTGATCGGCGACAACAACTTTCAACGCTGCTTCTTCATCACAGCAGGAATTTATCTGATTGGAACAATTCCGATTTTGATGCTGATCCCACTGGTTCATAAAGAAATCTCACAGGAGAAATAATGAAGATCGCTGATCTAAATGGATTAACTGGTTCATGGCTTTGCAAAAACGAAAAATCAGAAACAGAAGAATTCTGGCTTCCCAGCAAAGGAAACATGATGCTTGGTTTGAATAGAACTGTGGCAAATTCAGGAAAAACTGCCTTTGAATTCCTGAGAATTTTCCAGCAAAATAGCGATATTTTTTACTCTGCCAATCCGAATGGCAGAGAAGCAACTCTTTTCAAATTAGTAAAATGTGAAGAAAATAAAATTATCTTTGAGAATCCTGAACATGATTTTCCACAAAGAATAATTTATGCATTCCAAACAGAAAAAGAAATGACGGCTCGCATCGAAGGTAAAGTGGGCGGAAAACTAAAATTCGGTGAATGGAAATTTTCTAAGGTTGACAGATGAAAACCATCTGTTGGAATTTTGCTCGAAAGTGAAGGAGATGAAAATGGAGAAATTTAAAGTTTGCCCAAACTGCCAGAAAGAATGGGAAACGAGAAGTGATTTTATCTACGATCCGGAAATCGAGATCATCGGTTATCAAGTTCATTTTAAGGATTTGGAAAGAGGTTTTTTTCTGTTCAATCATTCTTGTAATGGAACCATGTCTATTCAAGTTGACGCTTTCAGCGATATGTATAAAGGTCCGATCTTTGAAGAGAAATTGACCGGCAGCGATCAATGTCATGGTCTTTGTCTGCATCAGAGCAACTTGAAACCCTGTCCTGAAAAATGCGAATGTGCTTATGTTCGTGAAGTAATTCAAATTGTAAAAAATAAATGATTTGACATTCATTTTGCGCAAAAGTTATTTTAATCTGAAATAATAAAAAGGAAGGAGAAATCATGAAAAGGACTTTTCTAATAATATTTTTAATCGTTATTGTTGGCTTGTTTGCCAAGCAATTTCAACTTACAGAATTTCGTTCCCTGCCAGCTGATTTTCATGCGGAACGCAACTCTGTGCTGGATATGGACATGGAATATTGTGCAGCTGTCAAAGTGGAATGCGATGTGCCTACAGACCTGAATCTGAAACAGAAAGTATACAAACGAGAAAACATCGCATCGGGTGTGTATTATTTTTTCGTTTCTGCTCGTGAACAGCAGATCACATTTGAAGCTCCCGATTACGAACCACTCACAGTCGATGTTCCGGAAGGCGGCCTGGAAAAAGGAGTTACCTATTATGCACGTTTGGAAAGCATAGATGATGTCATCATTACTTTGAATATTTATCCGTCGCCGGATCGGGTCAGCATCAACGAAAAACTGATCAGCAAAAGCAAAGTGATGATAGCTCCGGGAAGCTATCGACTGCAAATTGAAAAAGCCGGTTTCGAACCGATCGATGAAGAGATCTCAGTCGGCAAAAACAACACTTATTTTAACTACACATTAGCAAAGATCGGACAGGAAAAAGTTGTGGTTGTGGAAAAAGAACCAATTGAAGAACCTGTAATGGAAACAGATGAACCGGCAGAATTCAAATTGGAACGCTTCGATGTTGTTTACGAAATAACTTCCTGCGAAATGTATGAAAAGCAGATAGTGATCGAGCTGATGATCGAGAATATTGGGGATGATCGTGAAGTAACCATCCTGGGATGGAGAGGATTCAGAACCAGAATGTTCGATGATGCCGGAAATGAATTCTTCCCAGCCAAATTCAATTTTGCCAATAAGACCAATAACGGCGATATCACAATTATGATGGTAAATGGCGTTCCAACTAAAGCAAGTTTGATCTTTCGAGATATCAATAATAGCGCCGAAAAAATTGTTAAACTCGATCTGGGTATCTGGATGCAGGAATCGGATAGCTTCCGCATGACTTTCCGGGATATTCCCATGGAGAAAAAATAAGCTTTGCAACTAACAGAACGAACAACAGCGAATTATTAAATGTTTGCGGTTGTTCGTTTTTTTCATATGAATCAAGAAAATTCTTAAATTT
>JAIPJH010000114.1 GCA_021734245.1 Candidatus Cloacimonadota bacterium
TTTCGTCGTGACCTTTGCCACTCGCAGATTATCTCTGCCAGGGTTTCCAGGGCATTTATTAAGAATCGCATTAATCTTCTATTGATGGGCATTTCTCCTCCTTTTTTTAGATTGCCTGCCGGAACATCTCAGGATGCAGCTGCTGGTAGAAATGACAGTAGTTATTTACAGGACAGTAATTCTCACAGCGCTTAGGTTCACCATGTCTAACTTCCAGATAGAGTTTATCACGATCGGTATTCGTACTCATGAACGATTCCGCCTGCTCTTGGCTTGTGCAGAGTTTGACCGCTCTTTTGTTACCGTGTTTCATTATGGCATAGACATCGTCATCCTGCCAGCGTTCGTGTTGACCGCACTCTTTGATGACATCATCGTGTAGTCTGAGAGCCATCGCCATTTTGAACAAACGTTCCTTTATGAAGTTTTCACAATGGTCCACAGACCATTTACGGATTGGAATAATTTCAACCTGCTTGGGATAATTAGCTTCAAACTTAGCTTTTCTGGCTGACCAGTCTCGAAAGATCGCAATTATCTGCAATTTCTTAACCTCAAAGCCTGCCTGTTCGTATAAGTACGAGTAACAGTTCAATTGTTTTTCCCATTCCTTTTTGTTTGATGCGAAAATGTAACTCCAGACAGAAGTAAACTTAAAATCGGAGATCACACCATCCTCAAAAAGATCAATTCCCCCCGAGATAATTTTTCCATTTACCTTTGCGAATAATCTTTCTTCATTCAAGCTACAGTCGCTTTCACTCTTTTCCAGTACCTTATGCATTGCACTTCCCATCAAGCTCCAGATCAGATCCGATGCTTCGCGCTTCAGCTCATCCTGATGCCGTTTCTCCAGCACAAAAAGTTTCTCCGGTTTGATCAGATCTGTGACAGAACAAAAGTGCTCAGCATCTGCGCCAGAATACCAGTTATGGGAAATTGCACGATAGATCGGCAGGGGGATTTTGTTGTAATTAGTGATCTGCATCAGGCTGCCTCCTCAAGCTGTTTTATCTCTTCTTCGATGACAGGAAATCTATTAAGTTTAGAAGACATAATCCGCTGATAGAGATTTCCTTTCTGACTTTTTGTGATCTTGTTTCGCTTTGATAAGGTATAAAGATTATACAATAGATCACATTGTTTATTAAAGTATTTGATCAAACCATTACCGGTATTTTTGGAATGCAGTTTCTGCAGATATTCGGCATGTTTTTGTTCACTGATAATTCCCAGGTCAGCCAGATTACGAAGTTTTTGATAAAGAGTAAGCGATCTGAAATTACCTTTCAAGATATTCTTTTCCTTATCTGGTAATACTGAAGACGGTAGAGTAGGCTCTTTCCACCAGCCGGAGACACCCTCTGCTTTGAAAAAGTGAACCCTTTCCTGATTATTGCCAGGTTTTTCAGGCAGCAGATCAACATAAAAAGCTGGAGTTTTGTAAAGATAACGCCCAATACCGAATTTTACAGCAGCTCGTTTCAAGGCATCTGAGAATGCTCCTTTTAAAGCTTCGATATCGGTAAAAGATGCAGCATCCTGTTTGGTGATTGAACTTTCATTGATCCTAAGTGTTAATCTGCAGGTAACACCACTTGCCAGAAGTTCATATTCATCCGACCAGTTTTCGATCCCCAGTATCTTATCCAGTCTGTCCATGATAGCTCTGGATGTAAGATAGGGATATAGTTTAATTCTTTTCTGATCACCACTGACAGCAGCTATACGAAATTCTATATCCTCTGCCGGAAATGGTGCTTTCAATTTTGCTTCAATTTCCTTGCTTAGCATAATTTTTCTCCTTTTAAAGTGTTATGAACCGTATGTTCAATAAATAAAAAAACAGCCTGCATATTTATGTATGTAGGCTGTTCGAAATCAGGGAATATCCGTAATTCCCCCGATAATCTAATATCTAAATTAACTACATTCCCAAATCCCGGAAACGATCTTCATTTTCTGATCAACTTTACCATTGTAAACATAACAATAGGCTTGCTGTTGTTTGCCTATTTTGGTTTTAACATTCACAATTTTTCTGGTAAAAAGATCATTTTTACTTTTATTGAATCCTTCAATAAAATCCATCCTCTGCAAAACATGCTGATAGATCTTCGAATTAGCATAAAAGTGAACTTCTCCTCTAACAGTATTCTCACCTTCCAGTTTAAGAGCAGGAAAAGCCCCCAAATCATAGAGTGCAGCTCCAGGTAAACTGGCTTGAATTTCTTCACGTTTAAAGTTTTTGAAAATATCGAAAATCCCACCTGCTTTCAAGGTTCCGTAGACAAAAATTGGTAATTCCTTCATACATCCTCCAAAATTGATATCTAAGATTATATTCCTTCCGTATAATATATACCCGATTTTGGTTGAATTCGCACTACTGAGAGTGATTTTGTATTGTATCTATTTTGTACAAATATTTCTGATTTCCATTTGGCTATATATTAAAACATTTAAATTTTTTTAAGAATATTCAGATTAAGAATTATCATTTTTATTGACTTATACCATCTATAAAAATTAATAAAGATAATATGAAATATTGTTTTATGGGACGGATTTTATGAAAGGTATCATATTAGCGGGTGGAGCAGGTTCCAGACTCTATCCGAATTCCTTAATTTACAGCAAGCAGCTCACGATGATCTACGACAAACCGATGATCTATTATTCGCTTTCTGTTTTAATGCTGATTGGAATCAGAGAAATCCTCATTATTACAGATGAAAAAACATTGCCTGCTTACAAGATGCTTTTTCAGGATGGCTCTCATTTGGGATTATCTATCAGCTATAGAATACAAACTGAACCAAGAGGTCTGGCAGAAGCATTTCTGATAGGAGAAGAATTTATTGGCAATGATTCTGTTACAATGATACTGGGTGATAATATTTTTTACGGAAAGCTTGATTTTATCCGTTCTGCGCAAAAACAGAATCAGGGAGCAACCGTATTTGGTTATTATGTGAAAGACCCGCAACGTTATGGTGTAATTGAATTTTCGGAAAGCGGTGAAGTAATTTCCATAGAAGAAAAACCTCAAAAACCAAAATCAAATTACGCCGTAGTAGGTTTATATATTTATGATAATGATGTAGTAAAGTATGCAAAAAACTTGCAGCCGTCAGCACGGGGGGAATTGGAAATTACCGATCTGAATAACGAATATCTTAAAAGAAGTAAATTGAAAGTTGAACTTTTTGGCAGAGGAATTGCCTGGCTGGATACCGGAACTCCGCAAACTTTGCTGGAAGCTTCCACTTTTATAGGAGCTGTGGAGCACAGACAGGATCTTAAGATAGCCTGTATAGAAGAGATTGCCCTTACTATGAATTATATTTCTAAAAAGAAATTCAGGAAGTTGATAAACAATATGCCCAAATGCAGTTATAGAGATTATCTGCTGAAAATATACTATAACAGTAAAATTAAGATATAGAAATTTATGTTAAAAAAATCTAATGAAAATATTCGGAAATCGAAAATCTTGATCACCGGTGGATGTGGATTCATTGGTACAAATTTCATTCATTTTCTATTTAACAACCCCTCATTTCAAGGAGAAGTAATCAACCTGGATAAACTAACTTATGCTGGTAATAGAAATAATCTTAAAACAATAGAAGCAGAGTTTTTGAACAAACGTTACTTTTTTGAACAAACTGATATCTGTGATCTGGTTCAACTTGAAAAAATATACCACAAATACGAGCCTGATATTATCGTTCATTTTGCTGCAGAATCACATGTTGATCGCTCCATACATGAGCCGGCTGCTTTTATTAATACAAATATTATCGGAACGTTCAATCTGCTAGAACTCACCAGAAAATTATCTGAACAAGGAAGGGATATCTTATTCCATCATGTTTCTACTGATGAAGTTTTCGGTTCTCTAGGAGATGAAGGATGTTTTGTTGAAACAAGTCCTTATGATCCCAGAAGCCCTTATTCCGCCTCCAAAGCTTCTTCCGATCATCTTGTCAGAGCATATTTTCACACTTACAAGCTGCCTATAACGATATCAAACTGCTCCAACAATTATGGCCCATTTCAATTCCCGGAAAAACTGATCCCCTTGATGATATCTAATATGCTACAAAATAAACCATTACCAATTTATGGTGATGGAAAAAATGTTCGCGACTGGCTGTTTGTGGAAGATCATTGCTCAGGAATCTGGGAAATAATTTCACATGGAAACATTGGTGAAACTTATAATTTGGGTGGAGAAAATGAGCTGACCAATATGGAATTGGTAAATATCTTGTGCGAAAAAATGGCACTACTTAAAAATGAATCAATAGATCATTATAAGAAATTGATAGCTTATGTAAAAGATCGACCAGGACACGATAGAAGATATGCCATAGATTGCAGTAAAATAAAACAAGAATTGAATTGGAAACAAGCAGTTACATTTGAAAAAGGGCTTGAAAAAACTATTTTCTGGTACCTGGATAATTTGGAATGGATAAAGCAGATAAAATCCGGTGCTTATAAGAACTGGATAAATAAAAATTATAGTGATCGATAAGAATTATGAAAATTGAAAATACAAAAATTAAAGATTTAAAGATCATAACTCCCGATATTTTCTCAGATGAGCGCGGCTATTTTTTTGAGATGTTTCATACAAAGAAATTTAAGGAAATGGAAATCCCTATCAATTTTGTTCAGGATAATCAATCATTTTCCAAATATAGGACGATCAGAGGTCTGCACTATCAGATTGGAGAATTTGCCCAGGGTAAATTAGTGCATGTAGTGCAAGGAAAAATACTTGATGTTGCTGTTGATATTCGATTTAGCTCTCCCACTTTTGGAAAATATTTTTCGATAGAATTATCAGATTCAAATCAGAAATTTATCTGGATTCCTCCCGGATTTGCCCATGGTTTTTCTGTGCTTTCCGAAACTGCAGTTATGTTTTATAAATGTACGGCAGTATATTCTCCAACCCACGAACGGGGAATTTTATTCAACGATCCTGATTTGAATATCGACTGGAAAATAGAAAATCCGCTCGTTTCGGAAAAAGACAGAAAAAATTCAAACTTCAGAGAAATTGAAAAGGACTTTGTTTTTAGAAAATGAAAATTTTAATTCTTGGTGCGAATGGCCAGCTGGGAACAGCTTTAACAAATTTATTCATAAAGCAAAATGTTTCTTTTACTACAGCTGATCTACCAGATTTTGATATCACCAACCATGAAATAATAACTCAAAAAATAAAAGAGATAAATCCGAATATTATAATCAATGCTGCTGGTTACACGAATGTAAAAAGGGCTGAAATAGAATTTGACAGAGCTCTTCAGATAAATGCTGTAAGCCTGAAAAAACTCTCTGAGATCTGTAATAAAAACAACATTTATTTATGCCATATCAGCACAGATTATGTTTTCGACGGAACAAAAAACACGCCATATCTGGAAAATGATAAAACCAAGCCAGTTAATTGTTATGGTTTATCTAAAGAGCTGGGAGAGAAGATAATCCAAAATTACTGCAATGACCATGTTATTGTACGTACAGCAGCGCTTTATGGAAAAAGCAAAATCAAATCAGCCAATATTGTTGATAAAATTATTAGTTTTGCTCGGAAAAATGAAGAAATTTCTTTTGTGGAAGATGAATTTACTTCCCCAACTTTTTCAGAAGATCTGGCAAAACAGATACATAAAATTCTCCAAAACGGAATTAAAGGAATAGTTCATGCAACTTCTCAAGGTGAATGTAACTGGTTTGAATTTGGGAAATATCTTTTGGATATTATGAATATAAAAGTTAAAATGAACAGAATAAAATCGGCAGATTTTTCCCAAGATTTAAAGAAACCGCTTTACTCAGTGCTGGAAAATTACAGATTAAAATCATTGAAGCTTAATTTGATGCCGACTTGGCAGGAAGCACTTGATAAATATTTAAAGAATCAATAATTCATGAAATACCAACCTTTAGTATCAATCATTTTAGTTTCTTATAATAGTGAAGAATATATCCTTGATTGTTTAAATTCATTATCTGCTCAAAATTATAAAAACTTCAACATCATTTTTGTTGATAACAACTCATCAGATAATTCCGTCCAAATCGTAAAAAAGGATTCCTCAGATATTATAACAATATGTAACAAAAATAATTACGGATTTCCAAAAGCTTGCAATATCGGCTTTCAAAAAGCATTTGAAGATAAAAATGTGAAATATGTTATCTGTTTGAATATCGATACAACTCTGGATGAAAACTGGCTGGAAGAATTGGTGAAAGTGGCAGAAATTTATCCAGATGCAGGTTCAGTTCAATCAAAAATCCTGCTGCATGATAATCCCCAAGTTATTAATACTGCAGCTAATAATCTTACTTTTCTGGGTTTTGGTTACTGCGGTAATTACCTGGAAAAAAGTTCTGTCAAAACAGAAATAGAGGAAATCCCCTATTCCAGTGGTACTTCTGTATTATATTCCAGAAAAGCTTTGGAACAAGCAGGATTTTTCGATGAAGATTACTTTCTCTATCACGAAGATGTTGATCTTGGTATCAGGTTAAAGCTTTTTGGATTTAAAAATTTTCTCGTACCAAAATCGATTTGTTATCACAAATATGCTTTTCCAAAACAAAACAAGGTATATTTTCTGGAGAGAAATCGTTTAATATCTTTATTTAAGAATTTCAGTTTTAAAACACTTTTAATCATCTTTCCAGCTTTTCTGATCAATGAAATCGGCTTGGTTATTTTTATCCTGCTCACGGGTAATTTTTCCAAAAAGATGGAAAGCTATTTCTACTTTTTTAAGAACATTTTTCGAATTATAGTGAAGAGACGTCACATTCAGAAAAATAGGGCTATCAATGATAGAGAAATTGCCAAATTACTAGTTAGCAGAATTGAGTTTCAAGAACTGGATTTTTTCCTGCTGAAAAAAGCTGCCAATCCCTTTTTTGATCTTTACTGGAAAATTGCAAAAAAACTGATCTAATGAAACCTGACGCAACAATATTTATTCCGACCAAGAATGCTGGACCAGAGTTCAGGATAGTTTTGAAGAAAATCTGTGATCAACAAGAAAAGAACATAGAGATAATCATCTTAGATTCAGGATCAACAGATGAAACCTTGGAAATTGCCAGATCCTTTCCCGTAAAATTACATGAAATAAAACCAGTTGAATTTGGACATGGTAAAACACGTAATCTGGCTTTAGAATATGCTAAAGCTGATTTTATTGTTTTTTTATCTCAGGATGCGATCCCTTTTGATGAATTTTGGTTGTCATGTCTACTTAGAAATTTTGATGATTTGGAGGTGGTCGGTGTCTTTTCCAGACAAATCCCAAGACAAAACTCAAAGGAAGTCCAGAGATTTTTTTATCAGTATTATTTCCCTAATAAAAAAATAATCCGACCGCAATCAGAATTTAATTCCAGTCAGAATAGATTTTTTTCTAATGTGAGCTCTTGTATTAGGAAAGATGTTTTGCAGAAATATCCTTTTGATGAAACTATCTTGACATCTGAAGATCAGGATTGGGCTATGAGAGTAATCCAATTAGGTTTTAAAACGTTTTATGAACCTGATTCTCTTGTAATTCATTCCCACGATCATAATTTAAAACAGGCTCTTTTTAGTTTTAAATGGGTAAATAGCATTTATTGATCAACCTGAAATCAAGTTTTCCGAGTAAAAGGAAGATAATAGTTTTAAAACAATCAAAAGTTTTAAATCCTCTTGCCTTTGCTTTAGCAGCCTGAACT